>DAIDJH010000140.1 GCA_027451425.1 Bdellovibrionales bacterium
GGACTGTCTGCTAATCACACCATAATTCACCGGCCCGTCGAGCTCAGTCCATTCAAGATCGGGCACGGTGTTTTCTATCGATCAGCGCTTGTGTCTCTTCATCAGCAACACTGAAGCCGACTGCGCTTATGCCGGCGGCCCGACGTCGGCACCAGCCGCCGCCCCAGCGCCCAGCGCGACGCCACCCCAATCGACTTCTTCGGGCACGTCGACCAACGGCTCAGGTCAGGGTAGCGTTCCTTGACGAAATAGCCGTAGCCCCACTTCCGCGAGAGTGCTACACTGAAATGTCAATCGACATTCTTGCGGGAGTGAGAGTTGAAAAAGCTGATCGCGCTTGTTTTGGTTTTGGGGCTTCTCGGTATCGGTGCGGCTGCCGGTTACGTTTTTTATTTAAAAACGCAACTGCCACGCATGATTACACTTGCCGACTACAAACCGCTTCTCGTTACCCGGGTGTACGATCGCAACAACCAGAAAATTGGCGAGTATTCGATTGAGCGGCGAGAACTTGTGCCGTTAAAAGACATCCCGCCCATTGTCGTGAACGCATTTCTCGCCGCCGAAGACTCGTCGTTTTACAAACATGGCGGGATCAACCTCGTTGCCAACCTTCGCGCGCTGCTCGTTGATTTGAGAGCTGGTGGCAAAGTGCAGGGGGCCTCGACCATCACGCAACAGGTGGCGCGGTCGCTCCTTCTTTCAAATGAGAAGACGTACACAAGAAAAATAAAAGAGATGTTTCTGGCGCTTGAGATGGAGAAAACGCTGACCAAAAACGACATTCTTTATTTATATTTAAATCAAATTTATTTAGGTCAGAGCGCCTACGGCGTGGCGATGGCCTGCAAAACGTATTTCAATAAAGGCTTAAAAGACATCACGCTACCTGAGGCGGCGATTTTGGCGGGCTTGCCAAAGGGTCCGTCTGAGATGAACCCGGTTCATAACCCCAGGCGAGCCAAAGAGCGGCAAAGGTATGTTCTTGGTCGAATGCTTGAAAATAAAATGATCACGCGGCAAGAATACCAAGCTGCGGTGAATGCGCCGGTTAAAATATTTATTCATCCCGAGCGGGATCGCGCGCCGTATTTTCTTGAAACGGTAAAGCAGATGCTTGTTGCCAAGCTTGGCGAGTCGGCGGTTTTTGACGACGGCTTAAAGGTTTACACGGGTCTTGATTTAGCCAAGCAGACCGAGGGCCGAAAAGAGTTGCGGCAAGGACTTCGGGATCTCGACAAGCGTGAAGGTTATCGCGGCCCAATCGGGCACGAAGAAGACCCCGTGAAAATTGCCCAAATTCTCGCGCAGACGCGCAACAAGTTGATCGACAAAGAAAATCCGTACAAAATTTTGCAACCAGACGGAACCTTTCCGACTTTGCCGCCCATTAATCTCACGAAATATGAGAACGGGACGCTCCCCGATTACATTCATATTGGTGATCGGATGAAGGCCGCCGTAATGAATGTCGATGACCACTGGGGGCTTGTAACCGTACGGTTTGCTGAAGCGCGCGGGCTTATTGATTTTGATTCTATGAAGTGGGCAAGAAAACCCAACCCGAGTGTCGATGCCGTGTACGGGCAAGATCAACCCGCGGCACCAAGCCAAGTATTGAAAAAGGGCGATGTGATTTTGGTGCAGGTTGTGGATTCAACGTTTAGTTCACAGAGGATTGCCGACGCGCTCAACAAACTTCGGCGCAAAGAAAAGCGTCGTTTCAAAATGCCAAAAGATTTGCCTGACTTCAAACATTATGCGCAGGTGGAGCTCGATCAAGAGCCGATCACTGAGGCGGGGCTTCTTGCGATCGATCAAAAAACGAGCGACATCATTACAATGGTGGGCGGCTACGATTTTGCGCGCTCGAAGCTCAACCGTACCATTCAAACTTCCCGGCAAACGGGTTCCGCTTTCAAGACGATCGTGTATGCAGCCGCGCTGGATAAAGGGTTTACCCCCGCAACGCAAATCATCGATGCGCCTGTCGTTTTCGATCAACAACAAAAAATTCAACAAGGTAAGACAAGCGAAACAATTGATGATCGTTGGACCCCGAGTGATGACTCGCGCCATTTTTTGGGCGATGTGCTCTTTCGAAATGCGCTGATCCACTCGATGAACGTGCCGAGCGTGAAAATTCTTGAAAAAATCGGCATCCCGCTGGCAATCGACTACGCAAGACGCCTTGGCATTTTTAGTCCGCTCAACCAAGACTACACGCTGACTCTGGGCTCAAGCAGCATCACGCTTTATGAAATGACAAAAGTCTTTGCTGAATTTGGTCGTTTAGGCCAAAGAGTGAGGCCGGTGATCGTTCATGAAGTCGATGACAATAGCGGCAAAAAAATATTAGGGCCGATTGACCTTGATGAAAAATTCGAAACGCAAATGAAACCGTTTGAAGACGACTTTGCGCGCCGGCGCGTGGCGTTTCTTGCTTATCAAAGCGCGCTCCTAGCAAAAGACACGCCACAAGCGGCGATGACAGCTGCGGCTGATGCTGTTGCAAAATTCGATAGCGAGTTGGCTGTACGAAATGGTACGGCCAACGGCGCCGCACCTACGGTGAATGCGCCACAGGCGGCAAACGCGCAAAACGCGAATGTCGTTGTGACCACGCACCCGGATAAAGAGCCGCCGATATTTTTTGATGATTCCAATCAGCTTATTAAACCGCAAACGGCATTCGTGATCACCAATCTCCTTCAGGGCGTCGTCAAAAGCGGCACCGGAATGCGAGCGCGAGCACTCGGCCGGCCCGTTGCGGGCAAAACCGGCACGACCAATGATTATATCGACGCTTGGTTTTTAGGATATACACCCGATATTGCGGCGGGAGTGTGGGTGGGTAACGATCAGGCCGCATCACTGGGCAAGGGCGAAGTGGGCGCGAGAGCGGCTCTGCCGATTTGGCTTGGGTATATGAAGGACGCGCTTCAAAACACGCCAATCAAAGACTTTCCGGTTCCCGATGGAATTGTGTTCGCAAACATTGATAACCAGACGGGACTTCTAGCAACGCCACGATCGAAGAAAGTTGCGCGACAGGCATTCATCTCGGGTTCGGAGCCCACAAAGACTCTCGATAACACCGATAACCCCATGCAGGATTTTTATAAACAGGATTTGTCAGAATGAGCGAGATTCACCTTTGGGGGGTGAGACAAAATAATTTAAAAGGGATTGATGTGAAAATCCCGCTTGGTTCGTTTACGGTGATTTGCGGGCCGAGCGGATCGGGCAAGAGTTCGCTCGCGTTTGAGACGCTCTATGCTGAGGGTCAACGTCGCTACATTGAAAGTCTGTCGAACTACACAAAGCAATTTTTAAATAAAGCGCCCAAGCCCGATGTCGAGGGGGTGGAGAACATCCCGCCCGCCATTTCGCTTGAGCAAAAAAATAGCGTAAAGTCATCGCGCTCGAATGTCGGGACTGCTACCGAAATTATCGACTTCTTGCGCCTTCTTTACGAAAAAATCGGCAAAGCCTATTGCCCCAAGCACAACATTGAGCTTGAGAAAGAGCCGCCAACTCGCGCGGCCAGCAAAATCATCGAAAAATTTTCTGGTGAGCGCGGGTACATACTCGCACAGATTTCAAAAGAGAACCGAATCTTGAAAGATAAGCGGTTGCTCGCGGAGCTGATACAAGACGGAATTTTGCGCATTTATCGAAAGGGCAAAGTCGACGAGTTAAATGTCAAAACGAAACTCCCGAAAGATGACTTTTATATTATGGCGGATCGATTGTCGTTTGAAGAGGGTGAGCGTGGACGCCTTGTCGATTCGGTCACGCAAGCCTATCATTTTTCGCTAAAATACAATTCGCATTTGAACTTCGCGCGCGCCGAGGTGATCACAACAGGCGGCGACAGACTTCTTTTAAGCGAAGAGATGTCGTGCCATGTTTGCGGGTATCGCTTTCCAGACATTCACTCCAGTCTTTTTAGTTTCAATTCTCCGGTTGGGGCGTGTCCCACTTGCAAAGGTTTCGGTAATATTTTGTTGGTCGACGAGGCCAAGGTTATTCCGAATCCGCGGCTTTCGATCGCAGAGGGGGCGATCAAGCCATTTGCCATGCCTAGCGGAGCAAAAGATCGGCGCGTACTGTTTAACTATTGCAAAAAAGTGGGCATTGATCTTCATACTCCGTGGGGAGATTTGCCGGCCAAACAGCGCGAACAGTTATGGAAAGGTAACGACGATTTTTTCGGCGTATTGGGCCTGTTCGAATATCTCGAAACAAAAAAATACAAGATGCATGTGCGGGTGTTTTTGGCTCGGCACAAAAGCCCATTTATGTGCCCCGATTGTCATGGCACGCGACTTAAGCCTGAGGCGCTTCAAGTGAAAGTGCACGGCAAAACAATTGCTGAGTTGTGTTCGATGACGGCCGAAAAACTTCTAAAGCAAATGAGGTTGCTGCAACTTTCGGAGGCGGAACAGGCGATTTGCGCCGAGCCGTATCGGCAAATTGTCTCGCGCCTTCAGTATTTGTGTGATGTCGGCATTGGGTATTTGACGCTTGATCGCGCCACAAAAACGCTGTCGGGTGGAGAATTTCAGCGAATGAATTTATCCAATCAACTTGGCGTGGGACTTTCGCAAACTCTTTATGTTCTCGACGAGCCGACCATCGGCTTGCACCCGCGCGATAATGATCGGTTGATACAAATTTTGCATAAGCTCAACGATTTGGATAATACGCTCGTGGTTGTCGAGCACGATCATGACGTGATCAATAATGCGAGTCACATCCTCGAAATGGGGCCGGGTAGCGGTCATCTGGGGGGTGAAATTGTATACCAGGGCTCGCGCGACGAATTTTATAAATCACAAACATCTTCAACGGCTCCGTATTTAAAGCCGGGGCGCCCGTGGATGCCGCTTCGCACGACAAGACCGGTTGAAATCGACAAGTATAAATATGTTCTTTCAATCGAGGGATGCGCGGGGAATAACCTAAAAAATTTAACTGCACGGATCCCGCTTCATCGCATAGTGACAGTTACGGGAGTGAGCGGATCCGGAAAATCAAGTCTTGTTTCCGATACGCTTTATCCGGCTCTTGCGCGCGAATTAAATATCGAATTTTTGCCCGCGCTTCCGCATCGACGCCTTAGTGGAGCACAGCACCTGAAAAATGTTTTATTTATTGACCAAACGCCCATTGGTACAACGGCCAGAAGTAATCCTGTGACTTACATGAAGGTTTACGATGCGATTCGCACGGTTATGGCTTCGACCGATGAGGCAAGAGCGGCTGGATACACGGCCAGCACATTCAGTCTTAATGTTGACGGCGGGCGCTGCCCGGTTTGCAAGGGTCTCGGTGTCGAAGTGATCGACATGA
>DAIDJH010000141.1 GCA_027451425.1 Bdellovibrionales bacterium
ATTGCCTTACAGCGATGCGCGGCTGACTCCATTTCAAGAATGTCGTTTCGCATGGGGTGGTCTTCGGGCAAGTCCATTTTGATGAGTTGCAAAAACGACAACATTCCGCCGAGGGGGTTGTTGATGTCGTGAGCGATGCTCGAGCCGATGGTTCCAAGTTCGGCCATTTTCGCCGAGGCGAAAATTCGTTTTTCCATTTTTTTTTGTTCGGTGATATCGCGAAACAAGGTCAGTAGAAATTTTTCATCGAATACGGAAACCGGTTGAGTGGTAACATCGAACTCGCGCGTTTTCATGGCGGGTTTAATCGCATCGAAACAATTTTTACCGACAGCTCGCGGATTTGCGGCCAGAAAGGCTTTGTTAGTATGCAAAATTTTAAAATTTTCATCGGTCAAGCAGAGCGGTTCGGCAATTGAGTTGAACGTCGCCTCCCACTGCTCTTTTAAAACCTCAGCTTGATCGAGCTTAACCAGACGGTCGAGAGCCAAGCTGATACTTTTACAAATCTGCGATAGCGCGTCTTGCTCACGCTTTTTAAACGGCATCCCGGCGGGGCGCGCGAACGCAATTGTGCCGAGCGGGCGCGAGGCGATCTCGAATTCTCGGCGAAACAGAGAGACATTATCCAATCGGCTCAACTGCGCTTCAAGCACCTGCGGAGATTGCAAGAACACGCGGACCCACGAGAGGTTGAATGCTCCACGTAGCTTTCGAAAAACGCATTCTTCAATATCGGCGACGGATTTTGCTTGATGAATCGCGACGAGTGCATTGTGAACGTTTTCAGCGTAAGAAATCATCAAACTCCAGTAAAAATCTTTGATATACCGGACGCGAAATGTTCCCAAATATTTTCGCGTGCGCAGCCTTCCACTTCTTCGATACAAATGACAGGGATCTTATGGTCGTGCCAGCCATATTGACTCAAACTGCCGGGTGTCGGGTAGCCGATGTCTGGTTTTAATTCATAGCCGGATGACTCCGCAAGAGCGCGTGCGGCGGTGAGACCGGGTTCGCCGGTGCACACAATACACGGATGCCATGAATGACAATGAATGATGAGTCGAGGGTTTACTGTGCGGATCAATTGGGTGACGGCTCTTATTTCAGGCTCGCTCCCGGCGTGTGGGCCTGGATTGTAGCGCGGCTTTGCGAATTCGGGTGACCAGTCTTTGCTGGGGTAATTGCGATTCAAATCGATGCCATTGCCGTTGACCCGCGTATGATTGATGAAACCATCCGGGTTCATGCAAGGGATAACGATCCAGGGCACAGTCGCAGTGTTTCTTTTTAACCACTCGAGAGCGAATTCAGCAAGCCACACTCCTTCGGGCTCGTCGCCGTGAACGCCTCCGATCAGAAGAATTGGCTGTTTGACTTCACGTGCGGATTGGTACAGTTGAATCTTGCGATTTTTTGCCGACCTTGCCCAATCCGGCAGTTCGATGTATGGCATAATCTTAGTAATGCAAGAACACAAATTTTCAGCAATTGTTTTAGCGGCGGGCCAAGGCAAAAGAATGAAGTCGAGCTTGCCTAAAGTCCTGCACCCAGTCGCTGGCCAGCCGATGATATCGCGAATTGTAAGCGCGGTGAAAGCCGCCGGCGCTGATGAGGTTCGTGTTGTCGTTGGCGTTGGTGAGAGTCTAGTTCGTCAAGTGGTCGAACCGCTGGGCGCTATTTGTTTCAAGCAAGCCGAACAACGTGGGACCGCTGATGCCGTGCACTCGGCCCAACCGACCACGCTTAACGGAACAATTCTTATTATAAATGGCGATCACCCTTTGATTGAAGTCGGCGATATTCATCACGCGCTAGAAGATTATTTCAACAGTCGCGGCGGCATCACTCTTGGGGTCGCAAAACTCAAGCGCCCTGGCTCGCTCGGTCGCGTGGTCCGAGATGGGGGCGCGGTCCGTGCCATTGTTGAGGCACGGGATGCTTCCGCTGAGACGCTCAAAATCCGCGAAGTGAACACGGGCATTTACGTGCTCGAAGCGGAACTTCTCAATCAGATGCTGCCGCTCATTCGTGGCCCAGGGGCTGCGCCAAGCGCGCCGGACAACGCGCAAGGTGAATTCTACCTGACGGATATCATCACACTTGCGGGTGAAAATAAAATTCCAGTAAGTGGAGTGCGCTTGCCGTCGCATGTGGCAATGGGGGTGAACTCCCAAGAAGAGCTCGCCACGGCTTCGCGGCGATTATTTTATAGAAACGCAAAAAAACTTATGGCCGAGGGCGTAGTCTTCATCGATCCGCGAACAACATACATTGAAGACGCTGTGAGCATCGGTTCTGCATCGGTGATTTACCCCGGCGTTTACGTTCGTGGCAAAACGCGTATTGGTTCGTTCTGTGTAGTTGAACCGAACGCCTATCTCAATTCGGTCGTACTTGAAGACAGCGTGCAAGTGTTGGTCGGTTCACACCTTGAGAGTTGCGTGCTGCGGAGTCAATCGGTGGTCGGGCCCTATGCGCGAGTTCGTCCAGAGACCGAAATCGGCACAGACGCTCGGGTTGGTAATTTTGTTGAACTGAAAAAGGTAAAACTCGGCGCCGGCGCGAAGGCGAATCACTTGACCTATCTAGGCGATGCCGAAATTGGCGAGAATACCAACATTGGTTGTGGCACCATCACATGCAACTACGCTGTCGACCGACAAAAATATAAAACGACGATTGGGCGCGATGTTTTCGTTGGATCTGACACGCAATTTGTGGCGCCTGTTACGATCGGTGACGGCGCGATTGTCGGCAGCGGCTCCACAATCACCAAGGACGTGCCGGCAAAAGCCCTTGCTGTCGCGCGCAGTAAACAGGTGAACATCGAGAATTATTCGCCAAAGAAAAAACGCGAATAAAAATGTAGGATTGAAATTATGTGCGGAATCGTCGGCTACTACGGCCCTGAAAACCCAAAGGACGTGATTTTAGGCGGCTTGAAATCGCTTGAATATCGCGGTTACGACAGCGCGGGAGTCGCGATTCTCAACCATGGCGAATTCAAACGCGTGCGGGCCGAGGGTAAACTTTCGACGCTCCAGAAAAAGCTTGAGCATGAGGCATTTGATGGTCATTTGGGTATCGGGCATACGCGATGGGCGACGCATGGGGCTCCGGTTGAAAAAAACGCGCATCCGCACACAGTTCGCGGCATCAGCCTCGTTCACAACGGAATAATTGAAAATTATTTAGAATTGAAAGAAGAGCTTGGCCCCCAGGCCCAATTTACAAGCGACACCGACAGTGAGCTTGTGGCCCATCTCATCGCCGGCGAGATCGAATCAACTCACGATTTGCTCGCGTCCGTTTTGCGCGTTTTGCCGCGGCTTCAAGGCGCTTACTCTATTCTTGTCGTGTCAAAAGATCACCCCGACGAAATGGTCGCATTTAAGAATGGCCCGCCGCTCATCGTGGGTTCGGCTAAGGGCGCCGTGCTTGTCGCAAGCGATGTACAAGCAATTTTACCCTATACAAAAAAAGTTGTGTATTTGAATGACCTTGAAATTGCGCACATCAAGGGCGAGTCGTTTGAAATTTATGATAGCCGCGGCCAGGCTCTTAAGAAGGTTGTCACGACAATCGATTGGACTGCCGAGCAAGCGCAAAAAGAGGGCTACGAGCACTTCATGCTCAAAGAAATTTTCGAGCAGCCGCGCGCCGTGGCTCGGGCGCTCGCTCCCCATGTCGATGTGGCCAAACACACAACGAATATTCTTGAAAACACAGGTCTTGCCGAACGTTTTCACGGCATTGATCGTATTGCGATCATCGCCTGCGGAACTTCGTTTTATGCCGGCCAAGTGGGCGCGTATTTAATTGAAAAATTGGCGGGCATTACCGTTACAACGGATATCGCGAGCGAATTTCGTTATCGCGACCCTGTTCTGTCAAAAAACACGCTAGCGGTTTTGATTTCACAAAGCGGCGAAACGGCCGATACGCTTGCAGTTTTGCGGCAATTGAAGCGGTTGGACGTCCCCGTTTTAAGCCTTTGTAACGTGAAAAATTCGACGATTGACCGCGAATCCGACGGACATCTCTACATGAATGCCGGCCCCGAAGTCGGTGTGGCGAGCACCAAAGCTTTTACTTCGACGCTCGCGGTGCTTCATTTGGTCGCGGTGGGGATCGCGAGATCGCGCGGACGGTTATCGGCATTAGACGAGGAGCGATATATACGCGCACTTTTGGCCGCCCCCGCGCAGATGGAAACAGTGTTGGCCTGCGATAAATTTTTTAGTGAGGCGGCGACGACGCTAAAGAGTTACAGGGGGTTTTTATATATGGGCCGCGGCGTGAATTATCCGATCGCGCTTGAGGGCGCCCTTAAATTAAAAGAGTTGGCATATATGCATGCCGAAGGCTACGCGGCGGGCGAAATGAAACACGGTCCGCTCGCTTTGATTGATGCGCGCATGGCGGTTGTGATGCTGGCCCCGAGCGACGGGCTTTACGAAAAAACGCTGAGCAATCTTGAAGAAGCTAAGGCTCGCGGTGGTGTTATCATTTCGATCGGTACGTTCGGCAATGAAAAATTGCGCGATTTGAGCGCGCACTATCTCGCCTTACCGCGTGCCGAATGGAGCGTGAACCCGCTTCTTGAGGCGATCCCATTGCAACTTCTAGCCTATCATGTCGCTCATGCGCTTGGTCACGACGTCGATCAGCCGCGCAATCTCGCCAAGTCAGTGACGGTGGAGTAGGCTCTAATTTTTAGGCGCGGTAGCTGGTGGTGGCACAAATTTCAAGTGAGCGACGCCTTGTGCGCTGGCGATTGTCAATATTGCAGGCGCAACTTCAACAACTGAGAGCGGGACATTGAACGTAATTTCATACGGCTTGTAAAAGCGCGTGTGATACGGATAAATCGTCTTGAGATCGACAAGCTTCTCGAGTCGTTTGGCGGCAAAACCCACGTAGCGCTTGCCTTGCGAGTCCAAGTAAAATCGCCACATTGTCGTTTTTTTATTGAGATCGTTGAGCCTATAGTCGGGTACGAAAAAGCTCACCGCAAATTTTGTTTGCGTGCTGTTTGTTTGAAACATTTTGTCGCGCTCATCTTGAGCTTGGCTCGAGGTCCACTCGTAAATGTCACTTCGTTTTTGTAAAATTGCGGCTTGAACCTCAGTCGTGAGCAATGTCGCGTACACGTCGTAACGTTGATTAAATCCATCATACCGGGATTCGTGCTGAGTGTATTTTCGAATCATACTGGCATAGTTATCATCGTTAAACCGCGGGCCGATGGCGGCGCCTCGCGTGGGTTTGATCGCACAAGCCGTGAGTAAGGCGACTGCAATAATTGTGACCGCTTTCATTTTTTTACCTCGCGCGT
>DAIDJH010000142.1 GCA_027451425.1 Bdellovibrionales bacterium
CAACGCTCTGATGAATACAATTTTTCAGCCTTTTGCAACAATTGTAAACCTTCAGTGTATCGGCCTTTATTTAGCGCAACCGCTGCCGCCGTTACCAATTCATCACTCTTGATTTGCAACTCGGCTTCGGCGTGTTTTAACGTATTGAGAAAGGCATTTCGCTTTTCATCGTTACTCAAAATCTCATAGGCGGCAGTGACTTTTGAAAACAGCTCATCGTTCATTTTTCTAACTGCTGGATCGATTTTTGAAGGTAGTGTATCGGGATGATTGGCCTTTGCGAATTCTTTATACACCCGCGCAACATCGGCCGCCTTGGGGTTATCGCCAAGGCCAAAGTATTTAAAAATCTCGAACGGATTTTTGCCATTCACCCCGTCAAACATCGCTCGAATTCGATTCACGTGTTCATTAACACTCACGGCTTTGCGAGTTTCTTTAAACACAAACACGCGCCTGAGCATCAGCATGTGAAGCGCGCGTAACAGCACATCCTCGGTAACGATTTGACTCGCTAGAAGCTCTTCGATCGTGACCTCATCTTTTAGCGCGGGGATAAGCTGCTTTGCCGCCACAAAGGTCGAGAGATTCATAAGCTGAGAAAAATCGCCGTGCCCTGGACCCTGTTGGATTGGAAAGCCCTGCCAAGGCGAATAAAACTTCTTAAGCCAATCCATCGGAATTTTTGACTGAACGAACTCATTGAGCTGATGAATCAGAATCGACATATCCAAATGATCGGGACGTGGTTCAATTTTTCTGTCAGGCACGAAATTGATATTGATTGGATCGGGTCCGATCAACTTTGAAATTTCGTGTATGATTGTTTCAGTTTGAATAATCGACGGTACGTGCGGGCTCATCAATCCTTCGCTGATCAATGCCTTGATAATATCATTCCCTCGACCGCCGCCCTTTAATTCGCTGAGATCCCTCTCGGTGATAAACCCATGCTGAATGAGAAGTTTTTTGGTTTGCAGGACTGTATTTTCGCTATCGACCTTGACGATATTGCCCTGACAAAACGTAATTCCCGAAATGTTTTGCTTGTCATCTACAATGTTAAGATGTCCCGAACTTTTTGAATCCGAAAGAATACAAAACACAAAGGGCAAATCGTAACCCGATATCGACTCAATGTGATCGAGCGCTTTTCGTCGCTCACGCTCTGAAGCAAATGGCTGAGCGAGCAAACTATATAAGTCAATTTTAGGGACGTCGACATAAGCGGTCAGGTTCTTATCTAAATACTTCAGAAGCTCTTCGACATTGAATGGCTTTAAAAAATATTCGGCGGCACCCGTTTCTTTAACAGCATCGGCGGCGAAACTTTTATCGCGATAGATGCCTGACATGAATATAACCGACGCGCCTTCGAGCAAGTTTTCTTTCAAGCGCTTTACAAGATCGACACCGTTTTTCCCGGGCAGCATCACATCCACGAGAAGCGCGTGGATGGGTTTGATTTTCACTACGCTTTCCGCCTCATCAGCGCGTGATACAGCAACAGCACGATAGCCGAGCCTTTTCACGCCCTCAGTAAGAGCGTTCAACAGACTTTTGTCGTCCTCGACGATGAGCACATTGATTTCCGTCTTTTTCATATCCGATTTTATATCGGAAAAATCGGCGTTGAAGTTAAGGGTGATGCTTCTTCCACGCCTCTTGTAATCGCTTGGTGAGGGAATCGAGATTGAATGGCTTAACAACGTAAGCGCTTACCCCGGCCAGTGCGGCCTGAATTACCGCCATCTTCTCGCTCTCGGTCGTGATCAAGACAAATGGAATATCTTTAAATTTTTCAGTCTCGCGAACTTGCTTCAGAAAATCGATGCCCGAAGGACCAGGCATATTGAGGTCCGATAAAATTAACGTAAATGGATTGGGCGTTTTTGAAAAAGACACCAGCTTACTGAACGCATCGTTTGCATCCGGCGCCGTCTCCATATGAGAAAAACCCAGACGCTTTAAATTGTCGCATATAATGTTTCGAATATTAACTGAGTCATCAACGACTAAGATGTGCGATTCTTTCGGGAACACTTGAACCTCTCGCTTCTTGGCTAGTCTACGCAGCTACCTTTTGGTGTACAACTTGGCGAAGGTCTGGAACCTCAACAGTCACACTCGTTCCTTTGCCTACTTCGGACTCTATTCGGGCATGTCCACCCAGCGCTTCAGCTTCAACGGCAATCACATTCATACCCACACCGCGCCCAGAGAATTCACCGACTTCTTGGCGAGTACTGAACCCCGGATTAAAAACTCGGGGCAAAACCTCTGCGGGGATGCCCTGACCGTCGTCCGTGACGCGAATTCGCAACCACGGCTCATTATTACCGTGCTCGAACGACTCGATACGAATTTCAATATGCCCTTCTTCGGACTTACCCGCGGATTTGCGCATATCCGGAGATTCGATGCCGTGATCCACGCAATTTCGAAATAAATGAATGAACGATGAAATAAGATTTCTATATGGTTCTGCGAAAATTCGACGTTCGCCGCCAACGATTTTTAGCGGCGCTAGCTTCTTGTCTAGTTTCGTGGCAAGCGTTTGAACAGCCAGCTCATAGTGCGACAAGAGTCGCGAAATAGGCTCCTTTTCCAATCGCTCAACGAGAATTTCGTAAAAGCGCCCTTCGAGTCCCATTTTTTTGAATTGCCCTAAAAGTTGTTCGACTTCGCCGCGAGACAACTCAACTTGAGATCCCCCATCAAAAACGCCAAGCTTTTCAAATAAGTCTCGATTGTTACTGATGAAATGTGCGTATTGCTCGCGCAAACTCTCAATTGATTCTTGAAACAAACCAACATTTTTAGTTTGAAGAACTTCTTGGCATTTTCGCGCGCCCAGCCACAGCTCCTGAACGGAATAAATCCCAGCCTCACCCTCGAGCGTGTGTAAAACACGATAGAGCTCGGCCCGCCCCTCGTCGCTAAAATCCACGACGCTTATTTTATCCAACGTCTTAGTCACGCCCTTAAGAAATTGCGAAAACTGCCGCCGATTCGTCACAAGCTTAATGATCATATGAGCGTACTTCTTTTCTCGCTCCAGAGCTTCATTCGCTAAAAATTCGGACGTTCTGTCTGTAGCTACCACAACTATATTTTGAATCGCCCCCGCATCATTGCGAATCGGAAAATATTCAAGTTGAACGCGTCGCCCTTGGGAATGATGAAATTGCCCAGGCCCGAGCTCACGCAATGATTCAAAAGGGAGCGTCTCAGAGAACACCGCCTTCATCCACATGGCAAAAGTGGACTTCTCTTTTTCGTTAAGCTTTAAAACTTCCCAAACTTTTCGCCCCTCGGGAGCAACTTCGAGAATATCCCGACAGGCGCGCGTGTAAAAATCCAAACAATCGCCATTTTGATCGAACGCAAAAAATCCCTGCCCCAGGCTATTCATGATGGCATTCAACATGACATTGGCACGCTTGACCTCGCCCGTGCGTTCTTCAACCAACTGCTCGAGGTTTTCAAGCTGCTTTTGATATTTTGCGTGCAAAACTTCTTCAATCGTCACATCTCGGATCATTACGACCCAGCGCTTTTCGCCCGACGACTCGCTGAACGGCTGAATCGCGACCTGTACTTTACCCGATTTTGCCGCGCTCTTGAGTTTAAACTCAATTTCTTGATAGGGTGCCGGCTCATTCTCGCCAGTCGTACCCTCAGGCATGACAAACAGATTTTTGTCTGAAAACTCAATGGTATCGTAAATTGGTTTGCCGCGCGCCAGTCTTCGGACCGAAGACTGGCAAAGTTTTGCGGCCGATTCATTGCAATAATAAACTTCGCGACCGGGACCGATCACAAAAACAGAGTCTATTAAGCCGTCAAAAAAAGTGTATTCCATTATTTATTCAAAAACTTAAAATATTTAGCCTCTATAACGTCCATCTCCATTGTCTCACCCGAATCATCTTTGACTTCAGCGGGGGGGAAGACCTCTTGCCCCTTAAATTCTTTCCCCTCGCTAAATAAAATCATTTTTTCCGAACCCGAGGCGTCCGAATAGTACGGTACAAAAAACGATTCCACCTTGCCGTTGGCGGGTAAAAACCCCGAAACCATATTGATTTGATCGACAATCACTTTTGGACATTTCTTATACACTATTTGCGCCGACCCAGGAGCCGTCCGCACCCACTTGATCCACTCACGAATGCCACATGAATTAATGGCGTTTACATCTTCCAATTCCAGTGTGATTTTATTTGCCCCATCGAGCCCGAGACCGTTGAATGTAGCATCTTCATCGATATGGCCGCTCAAATGTATGACCATCTCTCCGCCCGTTTGAGTTTTTTCCGCCTTAAACTGTCCCATGATGCCTCCCCCGCATTTGTCTCTCACCTATACGATATGCAATGTAAATTCTTGGCAATGTTCGAACGCGCCCGGCTGCTCATTCGCAGCGGCACTGTACAACAAATTATGGTGTATGACCCAATTTTCACCTCCGCAAAATAGCTGGCTGAGGAATTAAAAACCATATACGACCCTATGCCCGCGCCACCTGGACCAGAAAAATTGATGTTATCGCCAAGAGATGTGTCGTAGCAATTCTTAATGCGCTTAAATAATTTATTGACGTTGAGCGTGCCAAATAAATCCATGCAGCCCACCATAAGTCGATTTTGGTCCACGCCCAAAAAAAGTCGCGCTGCCTTGCCGTCTGTCATTTCTATGTTTTCTTTACGCTCGGCACCAGACTTTGTATTCTCCAAATCGACAAAGGGCGCATTAAACATCGCGTTTGTTACAAGCTCATCGGCAATGACGATAACGTCCGCGATAAGCGAACCTGAAATCGAAAACTGTTCAAGTGTTGCCTCAACATTCTGCAGAAGTTGTGATTTTTCTCGTGACGCATGAAAGGCTTCATCGAATATCGTGAGCCTCGCGTTCGTTTTTTCATCACAACTTGTGGGCGCCAAAATCGCGGCGGCCGGAAATTGCACGAGCGCGGACGGCTGCGCCGCCAGGAGTGCCGCCGAATTGAGATCATTTGCAAAAAATGGGTTCTTTGTTTGAACGACATGCGCGCACTGGCTGTCAACCGCTAGACCTAAAACCTCAGCAGGGCTGACGGAGTCGGTGATATGAACTCGTTCCCAGTCCATGCCATCGCGCAATGCCTCTGCAATCAAGTCACCGTAAAGCGTGTTCATTGTATGTAATTTTGCTGCGCCCATACTTTCTCTAGCGAGTTATCGGTAAATTTCGAATTGGAGTTGTTATAAGAAAAAAAATCTAGAGATAGGTCTAGGCGATTTACCCATGACCTCTAGAGTCGACCAGAAAGTAAAACGTCGT
>DAIDJH010000143.1 GCA_027451425.1 Bdellovibrionales bacterium
ACCGGCCACCCACTTTATCGACTTTCGAATCGAACCATCGAAAAAAATACGAAAATTCAAGTACACGGCAGCTATGGATATGCAACCGGCCAGCACGCGATGGATGAATTCAAAATAAACCTGTGGCTGGTAATTCGGAATGAATCGGCCAAAGCATAGTGGCCAATCCGGGCAAGAAAGTCCCGCGTTCATTGCCCTCACTGAACCGCCAAGCAAAATAAGACAAAAAATTGCCGCACAAAAATACTTATAGAATTTAACGTGCGCGCCGTTCATCACGCACCCCTCATCGTATAAAAAAAGCACCAGCGATCAAAAACCGGCGCGCAAATAAAAATAAGCATGCTCAAATTTGTCCAAAGAAAAAATGGCAGCCACAAAATATCATCGGGCTTTTGCTCGGATGAGCGATAATATTTGAAAAACTCAAGCAGTACTTTGACAGCAATTGGCACAACAAACAGCAAATATACGAGGTGGGTCGGAACAAAAATCGGCGCAGCCAGTGCCAGCGCGATATACGCAAACGTATAAAGACCGATGTGATAGATTGTCTGCTTAACTCCAATTTTATTCGGTAGTACCGGAAACCCAGCCTTTGCGTAGTCATCCTTGTACCTGACCGATAGCGCCCAAAAATGAGGCATTTGCCATAAAAACATGATGAGAAAAAGATAAAGTCCATCGGGACGCCAGATCTTTACATCATTGATGGCATACCCAATCAACACCGGCATTGCCCCTGGGATAGCGCCGGGAACCGCGGCGAACGCCCACCGCTTCTTCCAGTGTAAAGTATAAAAGCCGTTGTATAAAATGACTGTCACGAGCGCGAGCAAACCGCTCAACGGGTTCATCAACGTGAGTAGCATCAATCCCGCAAGTAAGCAGGCACTGGCGATTACGTATGCGTGGGCGAGTGAAACCTCTCCCTTAGGGAGTGGGCGCGCGGCTGTGCGTGGCATCTTTTGATCAAGACGCCATTCCTGCGCTTGATTGAGCGCAAAACTGCCCGCGCTTACAAAATATAGCCCAATTAAAAGTAATACGGGTATTGGCCAATTCACCGAACGGCCGAATGGTAAACTCACGGCATAACCGGCAAGACCACTGATCATAACAAATAGCGTGATGCCGGGTTTGGTAAGTTTAAAAAATGCTCTCACAACGTGCTTTGAACATGCACTCGGGTATAGATGTCAAGCAGGCAAAATAATAGCATAACCAAAAGAAAGAACACTCCCGTAAAAAAAATCGCGAGGTTCAACTTTTTGTCATATTTGAGTCCCATGAATATGCCGAGAACAAGCGAAGCCTTTACTGCAGCAATGAGAAAGGCGATGAGTGTATTGAAAATGCCGGCATCAAAACCTGACACTGGCCGAGCAACCGCCACGGTCAATGCCGTCAGCGCGAGGAGCGCGAACAGAACCTTCACATAGGTGGACATCGGTACGATGTGATGGCCCGCATGCCCGTCGCCGTGACCATGAGCTTCCGCCGCAACTTTATTCTGTGCCATAGATGGCTCCTAACCCACCAAATAAAGAAGTGGGAACAAAAAGATCCAAATGATGTCGACCAAATGCCAAAATAATCCAACCGTTTCAACGGCCGTGTAATATTCGCTGTTGAATTCGCCACGTATCGACCGAATAGTCACCCACGCGATCAAACACATCCCAACGACAACGTGAATGCCATGTAAGCCCGTCATACAAAAATAGAGTGAAAAGAACATGGGCAGATTCGCGTGATGAGCGCCCTTGTAATGAAAAAAATGCGCCGGCAAGAGCCCGAGTTCAAACTTATGGCGCCACTCAAAATATTTGATTACAAGAAAGACGCAACCAAGAAGGATCGTGAGGATCATGCTCTGAATGGCTTTTACACGCTGATTTGTCTGCGTGTAATGAACACCCGCCGCCATAAAAAAGGAGCTTACGATCAGCACTGTAGTGTTCGCTGCCCCCATCCGCCAATCGCACCAGCGCGCCCCTTCGGCGAACATCGCTGGATAAAGCCCGTGCATGATAATGTAGGCCACAAATAAACCGCCAAACATCAAAATTTCGGTACAGAGAAAAATCCAGATGCCGAGTTTTGCGGCGTCAAACTGTTGGGCCATATCGCGAAAATGATGGGCGAGCGGCGAGTGCCGTTCGACATGCGCATTAACGGTACTCATAAGGACCTGCCGTGACTATGGGTTCAACTGCAAAATTATCGTGTGGCGGCGGTGAAGCCGTCGTCCATTCCAACGTCTTAGCACCCCAGGGGTTGGCCGGCGCTTTTTCGCCCGCGAAAATTCCTTGAAGAATGACCCCGAGCGCGATCAAAAAACCAAGACCGATCGTGTACGCACCGATAGATGAAATGCGATTCAACGCCGTGAAGGCCGGTAAATAATCATAATACCGTCTCGGCATCCCCATGGCGCCTAAAATAAACTGGGGGAAGAACGTCACATTAAACCCAATGAAAATTAGCACAAATGTGATGCGCGCCCAAAACTGACTGTACATACGGCCGAAGATTTTCGGGAACCAATAATAAATCCCCGCCATAATCGCCATCAGCGTACCGCCCACCATCACATAGTGAAAGTGCGCGACCACAAAATATGTGTCGTGAAGATGCACATCCAACGCAATTGTGGCGAGCATAATCCCCGTCACGCCGCCAATCGTGAACAAAAACAAAAACCCAAGCGCAAAAAGCATAGGCGGCTTAAATTCAATCGAGCCTTTATAAAGTGTCGCCGTCCAGTTAAAAACTTTAATGGCCGTCGGTACGCCGACCAGCATTGTGATGAAAGAAAAAATAATCCCCGCGACTTCGGATTGCCCCGCCACGAACAAGTGGTGACCCCAAACAAAGAAGCTGACGGCGGCAATGCCAATTGATGAAAACGCAATCGCCTTATAGCCAAAAATTGTTTTGTGTGAAAACGCCGTGATCACTTCGCTAATGATCCCCATAGCCGGCAATATCATAATGTACACAGCCGGGTGGGAATAAAACCAAAAAAAGTGCTCAAATAAAACCGGGTCTCCACCCAAGGTCGGGTCAAAAATCCCAACCCCCAGTAGACGCTCGCACGCGATAAGTAAAAGCGTAATGGCGAGAACCGGAGTGGCAAGCACCTGAATAATCGCGGTTGAGTAAAGACCCCAGACAAAAAGTGGCATGCGCCAGAAGGTCATGCCCGGCGCGCGGAGCTTATGAACCGTTACAATAAAATTTAGCCCAGTCAGAATTGACGAAAAGCCCATGATGAAGGCGCCAACCACCATGAACGTCACGCCGGTTTGCGTGCGGATGGAGTAGGGCGTGTAAAACGTCCAACCCGTGTCAACGCCGTTGTAAAACAACGAGGTAAACGCCACGAGCGCGCCGACAATCAAGCAATACCAACTAACTAAATTAAGTTTTGGGAACGCGACATCCTTCGCGCCGATGTGAAGCGGGAGCACGAAGTTCCCTAAAAAAGCCGGTATCCCGGGAATAATAACCATAAATACCATGATCGTGCCGTGATAGGTCATGATCCGGTTGTAAGTCTCAGGGCCCATAATGGTGCGGCCAGGGGCGATCAGCTCGGTACGCAAGAGCATTGCAAAAATCCCGCCGATAAAGAAAAAAAGCATGACGGTGATCATATACATGATGCCGATGCGCTTGTGGTCGAGTGTCGTCAGCCAAGACCACAATCCTTTTTCGTGGTTTAAATAATTATCGTTTGTATGCGCGGTCGCAGTTGCTGACATTTCTAATAACTCCTTTGCCCGGCTCTTATTTCAAGCTTTTGATATACGCAATGAGGCCCAGTACTTCTTCTTCACTTAACTGTCCCTGAAACGATGGCATCACACCCTTCGGAAAACCCTGAACCGTATACGTTGACGGCTGCAAAATGTGCGTCCGCACGTAGTTTTCATCCGCAAGATGCGGAGGTTGCCCTTGCAGTTGAACCATTGAACCAAAAACGTGTTGCAGGCCAGGCCCCACTTTTCTTTGAGTGGTGGGGTTATGGCAAACGGAGCATTTTACTTGAAACAAATTTTGCCCAATTTGCACCGGGGTTAGGCCCTTATAGGGATTCGTTTCAAGCCACTTGTCAAAGTCTGCCTTGGACAAAACATGAACCGTGCCTAACATCGCCGAATGACCCATCCCGCAGTATTCTGCGCAAAAGATGGGAAAATTCCCGACGTGCGGCGCTAGAAACCACGTTTGCGTGTAGCGACCGGGCACGACGTCTTGTTTTTGCCGAAAAGCCGGGACGTAGAAGCTGTGAATAACATCTTTCGATGTCATAATGAGGCGCACGGGAGTGTTGACGGGGACATACATGTCGCTCGTCGTTTTTTTGCCGCTCTTGTATAGAAAATTCCAAGACCACTGTTGTGCCAAAACGTTCACTTCAAACGCATTCTCCGGCATTGTGCGCATCTGATAGTAAACGTACCAGCCCCAACCAAACGCCACCATGAAAAGGCAAAACGGTATGAAGCTCCACAAAAACTCAAGCGTCGTGTTGTGCGTGATGTAGGCGGAATTCTTGCCTGGCTGACGGCGATATTTAATACAGAAATAGACCATCCCGCCAATCACCAGAAGTGAGGCGATCGTGGCAATGATAACCATAAACGTATAGAGATGGTCGTATAACGGAGCGATCGTATCGCCATCCGGCGGCATAAATGTACCGCCAGCGTGAGCGATAGAATACAAAAGTGAACTAAGTGGCCATATCATGTTGAGTCTCCACAAGACGACGTTTTTTCCTTTTCTCGTTTAACCACATCGGGATCAAAATGATCGACAAAATGATCACGGTGAATACGCACGCAATACGCATGAGGTTAAACGACCACAGCACATATTTGTTCCCGTTGGGACTAAATTGAAAACAGCACAAAGTTATCTGGTCAACAATAGTGCCAATTTTGCCTTCGCCCGCTTCGACGATTGAAAGACGCATTGTTTTTGGTGCGTAATCCACGCCGTATAAATAACGCGACAACACTCCCTCCGGCGTAAGGATATAAGTCGCCGTTGCGTGCGCGAATTGTTTTAGCTGTTCATTCCATTTAAAATGAAAGCCGATTTCACTGGCAAGCTGATCGATATTTTTGCTGTCACCGGTAAGAAAGTGCCAGTGCTTATCAGCACCTGGCTGCCCCAACATTTTCATGACTTTGGCCTTGTGTTCAGCCGCAATCTTTGGAGTTTCACGCGTATCCATACTTACCAGTACGAGTTCATAAAACTTGCCGGCTTGCACTTTCATTTTTTTGAAAATATTCGCGAGGCCGCC
>DAIDJH010000144.1 GCA_027451425.1 Bdellovibrionales bacterium
CGTTCCCCAGGCCAGCAGACAACGAGGCGCCGCGCTTGGCTCCGACCATCGCCATCCTCGGCGCCGGCATCGCCGGCCTCACCGCCGCCGACGCCTTTTTGCGCGCAGGCTGCGAGGTGACGGTCGTCGAGCGGATCGACCACCATCACTTCGGCATCGGCTCCGGTCTTCGGATCGATGCAGAGCGTGACGCGGCCCTTCGCACAGACGTCCATGCAGCTGCCCATGATAGCAGCCGTCAAATTTCAAAATTAAATCGCGTCCGGTCGCCGCGCGCGCGATGCGAAGTGCCGACATGACGGCTTCTGTCCCCGAGCAAACGAAGCGAACGGATTCGGCAAATGAAAGTCGTGACGTGATCCATTCCGCCAGTTCTAGCGAATAAGGTTCGCATGCCCCGAATGTCCAGGCTTCGGAAATTGCCGCACTCACAACTTTTTCGACATCCGGGTCGCGATGACCGAGAATGTTCGGGCCGAAACTTTGGCAAAAATCAATGTACCGCCGGCCTTCAACCGAAGTGAGATACGCGCCCTCGGCTGACTTAAAAAATATGGGTTCGCCACCGACCGAACGAAACGATCGTACGGGGCTATGCACTCCGCCCGGCGACACTTTTTTTGCGCGTTCAAACAATTCGTGGGAGTTCATTTTGTGCCCGCCTCCAAAACATCTTCTAACCACGATTCATGTGAAAGGTAAACACTGACTCGGGGCACGACTCTTTTTAAGAGGTGAAACGTATTGCCTGGCCCGCACGCGTGATATCCTCGCGCCAAAATGTCGCTGTATCGCCGCCGCGCGCACTCAAACTGCGAAAAACTGCCCCAATAAAAATGCGTCTTATTCGTAAGATCCGGCCAATCGTGTTCCGATTTCTCGACAAGCTCGTAAGTCGCAAGAATCGGCCACTGCCCGCTGTCGTAGCCATTGGCGTGAGTGAGTTTCAAAAATTGCGGGGCACGCCCCAGAAGACAACCGACTTGTATCGGTTCATCTTCACCTCGCCCATCCTGACAGCCCGAGACCCACACACCATGCTCGGCAAGTTTTCGCCACGTTTGAACACCGCTCGCCCAAACAATTCGACCGGGCAACGTAGCCGCTTCGCTGTCTGGCCAAGCGTCAGCGCGCGCAACAAAAAGATCATGCCCTTGCAAAGTCTTGGTATTAACCGGAATCCGTCTTCGCTCCGAAAAAAATTGACCGGTGCTGTGCGAAAGCGGAAACACCTGCTCTCGGGTTGACTTAGGTAAACGCTCAACTCCTATCGCGTGGGTCAACCTTTGAAATGAAAATTCTTTACCGTCGTCAGTTTGACCGCGCCCACACTCGATACGGCCAAACGCTCGCGTTTCGTATGTGATGCCGATTTTTTGATGACAGCCACCGCCGAACTCGCGAAAGATTTCACGCTCCGCCATCACATCCGACCAGGCCTTGATGTCATGAATGTCGCTTAGCAATTTTCGAATGTCGTCCCGCCCACGCGCGATTTCAATCGCCAACGCCCCCTGCGCCGGAGCAGCGGGCGCAACTGAAATCGGTATCACCTGAAACTGTGAAATCGCGAGAACTTCGCGCAAAATTTCTCGCGACGGCTTAAAACTGTCCGATGCCGTTTCTTTTTCAATCGATGACAGTAGGCGATCCAGCGCCGCTTTAGCGACAACCCACCCGTCGATATCACGATCATCTAAAAATTTGCGCGCACGGGTCGCGATGTTCCCGCGCACGGGTAGAAATTCAATGGCGCGAGGGCGCATATTCAGCGGCAATGACCAGCGCAAAAAATCTCGGACGTTGTATTCACGACGAGGCGACGATGAAAAAACTCTGAACCGCCTCTCATGACCGACGCACTCAATGAAGTCACCTTTGACCAGGATCACGTCGCGCACATCGGCACGCTTCAGTGTCGCCGCAATTTCTGTTTTAGGATTTGGCTCCGTCGGCAAATCCTTCCATGAATGCACGACAAGATCGCATTCGCCGCGGGTCAATTTCTCGGTAAGATCGGCGGTGAAAACACCTTTTTCGGGCATCTTCCATAGGGGATCATGAAGGTTTAAATCGCCAAGCGAGGTTGAAAATTGATATTCGACTTGAACATCCGCATGCGCGCGCTCGATGGCACGTCCGACCTCATATGCCTGCAAACGAGCGAGATCGCTTTTTCGGGCCGCCACTCGCAATACGGATTTCATTCGACAGCGATGCGCTGAATGCAATCAATCGCCTGCTGGGCTTGCCGCTCCACCCGGCCGCGCGTCGATTCAATTTCGGTAAAAATGTCATTGAGGCTCAGCACAAGGCTCGAACCACCGGCAATCCGATCCGTAGAAGACTCCGCACGAAAATCCAAAATGACTTGTGCGGAATCACTCCACGACTTGATTTCCTTAGCAGAAACAGGCGCTGCCACCATCAGCCCGCGCACACCGTCGGCCGCTATTGGCCGTTCATTCAAATTGTGCACCGATAACCGCGGATACGTTGCGCGAGGATAACGCTCGGATAGCCACGACATCTTTTCTGGCGCACGCACCCAAATGCGAATGGTTTGCTCCATTTTGAGAAGCCATGGCAATACATCGCGAACAAGTTGCCCCCCGCCGATGATATCCACGGATCCACAGTCACGAAATTTTCGACGGGCCAAGCTACCGTACGATTGACTGCCAAGATCGTGCAAAAATTCGCTGCGCACACGTCGTGCCTGCACATGTGCCTTTTCTAAATACGGTTTTAACCACGAGTCGCGCGGCACGGAATTCAAAAATTGGCGAAATTGCCCATGCACTTCCGTCTCGCCGCGCACGGGCGAATGAAGGCCACAAACGATTTCAAGCAGAAATCGAAACGCATGGTCTCCGGTGTAAATTTCATCGCCGCGCTCAGACTGTTCAACAATGAACTCGTCGTTGCCGAACGCCAATCTGCGAACGCACGTCTCCCAAATAACCCAAGATGGATTATTGAACGAAAATGCGACCGGCTGAGTGTCGCGACGACGATGCACAATCACGAGTTTCACGATACCCCCATATTGCTCGAACTGAGGCCGAGATTTGTCACGGTTATGTCAGAAAACGGCCGGCGTCGTCAAAAAATTTGACAGTTTCACGGCGTTGGAAAAGCCTATAGCATAGTGACACTCATTCTTTTTTGGCATGCGCTTTGTACAGTAAGGAGCCGTATGAAATATAAAAATCTGGCACGTTTTGGTCATTTTGTCTCATTACTTATCGGTTCCGTTGTGGCATTTACTGTAACCGCCTGTTCAAACGCACTGCCGCCCACTCTGGATACGCGATGGGCAGCCAATCAAAATCCCATTCAACGTTCACCCCAAACTGCGGCCGACACTTTTGCCCTGGGGGCCTATAGCCTCGGGTTGCTCAGCCTCAAAAATATGATTGCCATCATGAACGTTGCGGAACCAGGCGGCCCCACCCGCCTACCAGGTTGTGCGCTACCCAACTCCACCCGAACCAACAACGGAATGAATTACTCAATTGATGCCGCAAAGTGTGCAGCCGAAGAACAGTGGAACCCGCAGAATATAAATGTCACATTGGACTCCAGCGGGAATGTTACGCAATTGGCTTACAGCTCACCCGCCGACCCCGCGGCAGCTGGCATTTCTATGACCCAAACGGGCAGTTCGCAAAATGGCGCTCAATCAAAAACAAGTACGCTCAGTATTTCAGGCGAAACCATTTCGCTGAAAAATCATGGCGGCGTTTACTCGTTTAAGTACACGGGCACAATCGATTTCAAAATCTCGCGCCAGCAAAATGCCAACTCTGGCCAACAATCAAATTCAAACAACAACATCGACCATCATGCAACCGTGACAATTCAAGGGCAGCTCAAACGCGATCTCAACCAGTTGAAGAACCAACAGATCGAACTGCAAGCTTTCACGGTTCAATATCAAGAATTTGTCGGGTCCAGTTCAAGCCCCGCCTTCGACACTTCAATATCGCTCCTGGAATCTCAAAATGGATTTGCCCCGCTCAGCGATGGCATCCCAGCCGCTACTCTCGCGTTCACACAAACGATTTCACCGCCCGCTAAAAGTTCACAAAAACCCATACAATTAAAAGTCATTATTGACTCCACGGCCACCGGCGTATCTACGAAAGACTCCGGCCATGCCTCACTCAGCCTCCAGTTGGGTCAAGCCGCTAGCAATGATAGATTGCTGGATATGTTCTTAACGGCGAAGCAGGCCATTTCTCAAATCCAGTTTTAAATCAGGTCCATCCCTCGGCGGATAAGTGCGCGCAGGGTTTTGTTTTGCGCACTTATTTTATTGAGATCGCGGCGCAGCCGTGCGCTCAAATGGTTAATCAATTGCCGATCTTGCTTGTCATTAACAAGTTCAATCAATTCAAGAAGCTCGAGCCGCAGAAGCCAATCGTGAGGATAGTCGCGACGAAGTTTTTCAGCGATTGCTTCTATAGTGCGCATAATACGATTGCGAACTACGCCTCGATGCCACTTCTGTTCGCGCAATTTTCGCACACGCGCATATAGCGGTATCAAATCGCGATCTTGGCTCGCCCAGGTTGAATTTTGGCCGCGAATTTTGGGACGGCTCGTTCGCGTATCGCGCAAATAGCGGGCACGATCGGCCGCTCCGCCAAATACGCTGGTGACGGTGGCTCCGCACGCAAGATCGAAGGCCCCCCATTCGGGTCGAAAAAACACAACTTCTGGAGTCACACCTGACCGCGACACTTGATACACGCGACAATTCTGAAAAGTCAGCACCAAATTTCGACCGCGTTTGCGCAAAACTTTCGTCAAAACGCCCTCAACCACGATGCCCGATTCGTACTGAAGTCGCCCTGGTCGGCCTCGCTTAAAGCCAAGGCTTAAAAAATCCCGCGCCGTCAGGTCAGCAGCGCTTTTGTTCAACCGTTTGATTTTACCAATGGGTGTGCCATACCCTTGCGCATGGTACTTCGCTGACTGCCCCCGCAACTGTTCGTCGTCGAAACTCAGCTGCACGGGACCAGCAAATTGCAGATAGGCAACGTTGCCGATTTTTTTTTCAATCTTACCGTTGATCCGTTCGGGGTGCACTCCGTTAAATTGAGCGAACGCAACGTCGACGCCCGCGCTCTCGCCGATGCCTACGCTCGGGAGGCGGCTACCTTCTGGCACGGGCTTGCGGCGGAGAATCTCAAGACGTCGTTGCGCGGCTTGCGCGAGCGCATGTGGGAACGCGCG
>DAIDJH010000145.1 GCA_027451425.1 Bdellovibrionales bacterium
AGAAGCGCTGATTTTAAAACTTGGGCAAGATGCGATTCGAACGACGGCTCTGATTTCGGCGCCGATGTTGATCGCCGCGCTTGTCATCGGTCTCATCATAAGCGTTTTGCAGGCCATTACTCAAATCAACGAGGCCACGCTCACATTTATACCGAAAATGGTCGTTATCGGCATTGTGATCGTCATCGCGGGGCCGTGGATGATCGACGTGATGTCGCATTATACGATTGAGCTATTTCAAAACATCGCCATGTTTGTAAGGGGTGGTTAGTGCCTGCGCTCTACAACTTCAGCATGACAGAAGTTCTCGCCTTCGCGCTGGTACTGTTGCGCATGGCGGGCTTTGTTGTGGCGATGCCGATTTTCGGTACGGCGAATGTCCCCGTGCAGGTGAAGGTTCTTTTCGCGTTCATTATGACGGTTGTCATCTTCCCGCAAATTGGATGGAGAGCAATGTCGATGGATATCGACTCTCTCTTGATTATCACTCTGGCGGTGAAAGAGGTTTTTGTTGGATTGGTATTCGGATATCTCGCAAGGTTATTTTTCATTTCGGTCACTATGGCAGGGCAAATCATGGGCGTCTCGCTGGGACTCTCGGCGGCTCAACTTTTTGACCCGATGATGGGTGAAAGCTCAACATCATTCGACCAATTCTTCGTCATTTTGGCGTCGATATTTTTCTTGGCGATAAACGGACACCATATCATGATCGCGGGGATCTTCGACTCGTTCACGCTTGTGCCGTTAAATAAAATATGGATATCTCTCGCTCCGTTCGGCGGGTTCGGAGTAATTGCGGAACAAATAATGGCGATCGCCGTCAAAATGAGCGCGCCAATTCTCATATCGATTTTATTTATGAACGTGGCCATCGCCGTGATCGGCCGCGCCGTCCCGCAAATCAATATCCTTATTACGAGTTTGCCTTTGAATATTTTGGCCGGATTTTTTGTTTTGTTTCTGGCGCTTCCGCTTCTTCTTTGGCAGATGCACGGTTTGGTCAACGTGACAGCGGATGAGCTTTTTCGATTTGTGAAAGCGCTTTAACGGAAGCGATGGAGTTTGAATGGCTGAGATGGACGATGCCGAAAGAACAGAAGACGCCACCCCGCAGAGACGCGAAGATTTTCGCAATCGCGGCCAAGTGGCGCAAAGCCGGGAATTTAGCTCGGTCTTTGTGCTTCTTTTTTCGGTGATTGCGTTTTGGATTCTCGGCCGTTTTTTCTTGCGCGAAGTGTACGAGATTTTTGCGCGGTCATTCACTGATTTTCTGGTGACGTCCAGTCGGCAAGGTGACTGGGTGCCGGCGTTGAAATTCGCGTTTACGAAAGCCGCTTTAATTGTCGCTCCCTTGGGCGGGCTTTTGTGGCTTCTGAATGTCATGTCGTCCGTCGTGCAGATCGGGTTTCTCAACAGCGAAGAGGCAATGAGTTTCGATTTGTCACGGATAGATCCTGTTCAAGGTTTTCAGCGTCTTTTCGCGCTGAGATCCTTTATCGAGGGTGCCAAGGCGATCGCAAAAGTTATTCTTGTTGGTGCAATCGTTTACATCATTGTTCATGGTGAAATAAAAAACATTCCGCAACTAAGCAACTACGACAGCTCGCAACTCATCCTGTATTGCGGGCGCCTGATGCTAAAACTTTTTGGTTGGGTCGGAATTTTCATGGCTGTGCTGGCGGGCCTTGACTACATGTTTCAGCGCTGGGAGCTCGAAAAGCAAATGCGCATGACCAAACAAGAGGTCAAAGAAGAAATTAAATCTCGTGAAGGGGATCCGCTCGTGCGCGCGCGCGTTCGCAAGCTGCAGCGCGAACTGGCTAACCGGCGAATGATGGACGCGGTTAAAAAGGCCGACGTGATTATCACGAACCCGACTCACATCGCGGTGGCGCTGCAATACTCCCAAGAAATGGTGGCTCCGAAATTAATCGCCAAGGGTGCCGACCTCATGGCCGAAAAAATAAAGGCGATTGCCAAAGAACATAAAGTGCCGATCGTTGAAAATAAGCCGCTGGCGCGAACGATATACAAAACCCTGAAAATCGGTCAGATCATCCCGCGGGAATTGTACACGGCGGTCGCCGAAGTGTTGTCGTACATCTACAAACTGAAACGGAAAAGGGCGTAACGTCGCATGGGCGATACGATATATTTATTTCTAAGACGATTCGAGAAGGTCACCAAGAATACGGACCTGTTCATGGCCGTCGGTCTTGTCGCAATCGTTGGGGTCATGTTGATTCCGCTGCCGGCGTTTATTCTCGATATTTTACTGACTCTTTCTATCACGCTTTCGATGCTCATTTTGCTGGTCGCGCTTTACGCGAAGCGACCGCTTGATTTTAGCGTCTTCCCCAGTTTGCTTCTTCTCACCACGTTGTATCGTCTGGCGCTCAACGTTGCGTCGACCCGTCTTGTTCTTACGCAAGGGAGTAACGGCCCGCAGGCCGTCGGCCATGTGATTTCGTCATTTGGTCAGTTTGTTGTTGGCGATAATTATGCGATCGGCTTTGTCGTATTCGTGATTTTAGTGGTGATCAACTTCGTGGTGATCACGAAAGGTTCAGGCCGGGTGGCGGAAGTCGCAGCACGATTCACATTGGACGCGATGCCCGGTAAACAAATGTCAATCGATGCCGATTTGAATGCCGGGCTTATCAATGAAAAAGAGGCGCGTGCGCGCCGTCGCGAAATTGAAATGGAAGCGGACTTTTACGGCTCCATGGATGGTGCGAGCAAATTCGTTCGGGGCGATGCGATCGCCGGCATTATTATCATGTTGGTGAACATCGTTGGCGGATTGTTTATCGGAATGTTCCAAAAGAATTTGGATCTGGCAACTGCGGCACGATTTTATACGACGATGACAATTGGTGACGGACTTGTGTCGCAAATTCCGGCACTGATCGTTTCAACTGCGGCCGGCATTATTGTCACCCGGAACTCAGCCGATCAAGACATGGGTCAAGATTTGACCCGACAACTTTTTTCACGGTGGAAAGCTGTTGGAATCGTTGGCGGCATACTCGCATTTCTGGGCTTCGTGCCTGGTCTCCCCACCTTACCGTTTCTTTCTATGGCAGGCATTTTGGGGGCGGTTGCCTGGGTGATTCGTCGTTTCGAGAGTGACGAAGAAGAAAATAAGAAGAAGACCGCAGAAGAAGAAGCGGCCAAGCCGAAAAAAGAAAATATTGAAAGTTTACTCCCGCTCGATCTCATCGAGCTTGAAGTGGGCTATGCGCTGATCAACGTTGTGGAGTCGAATCAATCGGGCGACTTACTCGAACGGATCGTGAGTATTCGAAAGCAATTCGCGCTTGAGTTCGGAATTGTCGTGCCCAGCATTCACATCCGCGACAACTTGCAATTGAACCCGGGCGAGTATCGATTGCTCATAAAAGGTAACAAAGTTGCGGGGGGCACGCTTCGGTCAGATTGCTTGCTGGCGATGGATCCCGGCAACGTGACGACGCATCTTGATGGCATTCCGACAAAAGAACCGGCTTTCGGCCTTGATGCGCTTTGGATCGGTAAGTCGATGAAAGAAGAGGCCGAGCTGGCGGGGTATACCGTTGTCGATTTGCCGACCGTCATGGCGACGCACGTGACGGAGGTAATTCGCGGGCACGCGGCAGAATTGTTCGGCCGCCACGAAGCCGACGCGCTCATCGAAAATTTGAAGAAGCAGTACCCGAAAGTCGTCGAAGAGCTTATCCCCAACATTTTGCCGCTTGGCACGGTTGTGCGAGTTTTGCAAAGCTTGCTGCGTGAGCAGGTTTCAATTCGCGATTTGCGTACGATTTTTGAAACGCTGTCTGACGAAGGCAATAAGTCAAAAGATCCAGAGGTGCTGACCGAGCAAGTTCGCCGTTCGCTCGCTCGGGCGATCACGCGAAAATATGTTTCGGACGATGGCCAGATCCAGGTTATCACGGTCGGCCGTCATCTTGAGGAGTTGATTGCAAACTCTCTGCTGCAAACGGAACAGGGCGTCCAGCTCGTCATGGATCCGCAAAGCGCGCAAGAAATGATAAATAATATTGCTCGGGCGATTGAGATGCATCCCGAAATTGCCGGACAACCGATTTTACTTACAAGCCCGACGGCACGCCGACATATTTACAAATTAACGTCGCGGTTTATCCCACAACTTATCGTTCTTGCGCACACCGAATTAACGCCGGATGTGAATATTTCATCGGTTGCGCTTGTGGATTTGGGAAGGGTTGCCCGCGCGCCCGATAACTTCGATAGCCGCCAAGGAGACATGAATGCAGGTTAAAAAATTCGAGGCGAAATCCATAAAAGAAGCGATCAACTTGGTGAAGTTTCACATGGGGCCTGACGCTATAATTTTGTCGGCGAAAGAAAATGTGAAACGTTTCGGTCTGATGGGCGAGACGAGCGTCGAGGTCACAGCCGCCGTGTCGGAAAATAAACTTCAGGGTAAAAAAATAGCCGAGCGTAAGCTCAACTCCCGCGATCGCGAGAAATTTAAGAAGGCAAGTGCGCGGCAGCAAAAGGAGTTTATATCAAAAGCACTCGACACGATCAGCCGGAATTTCGCTGAACAAGATGACAATGACGATGAGTCATTCGCTGACGAAGCGGAGCAAATTGCGGAATCTGTACAGCCGGCGGTACAAGAGCGACGCGAGCCACCGGTGGTGCCGAAGCAAAATGGCGTTACGGCCGCTCGATATGCGGATATTGACGAAAGCGGCAATGTTGCGATTCGAGTCGAGCCAGCACGTGTGGAGATGTCGAGAACAGACGCCATGCGGGCCTACGCTCAACCGGCTCCGACCGTTCAAGCATCGGGCGCGCAAACCGGCGCGCTTGAGCAAGAGATTCACCATTTGCGCGGATTGCTTACGAACTTTCAAAATGTCCCGGGCGGTTTTGTCTCCCGGCACCCTGGCGCTGAAGATGGTCTACCGTATGAGCTGAGTTTTGCGTTCAAGCGACTGTCAGATGCTGGCGTCGCGCATGAGAATATTGTTGAAGTTTTAAAAATTGCCAACGAACGACTGCCGAAAGAGCAGCAGAAGAAAAAGGCTCTAGTAGACGGGTGGGTGATTCGGTATTTGCTCGATCAAGTGCAAGTGGTTGAAAATCCGGTGCGCACGAAATTTCACGCATTTTTGGGACCAACGGGACAAGGCAAAACGTCGACCGTTGTTAAACTTGCCTGCCACTTGATCATGAATGAAAAAAAGCGCGTGGCGCTTGTCAC
>DAIDJH010000146.1 GCA_027451425.1 Bdellovibrionales bacterium
GATGCGTTGACCGGGAATGCTGGCCAACGCCGCGCCGAGAATCGTGCCAACCAGTGCGCTCGACACAGTGATGCCCAATTGCGAACTGTTCAATTGGTATTGCAACGTAAGCGCATGTGTGGTTCCAGCAATCACCGCCGTGTCAAAACCAATTGTGAGATCAGTTCCGTATATATCGTTATCAATTGTGCCGGGTATTCCGATAATCGGCAATTTGTGTTCTTGCCACAAAAGTTTAGCGCCAGTAAATGAACCGTCGCCGCCGATGCACACTAAGGCGTCAATTCCCGTTGAGCGGAGATTTTCGACTGCGGATTTGCGAAATTTTGGATCTAAAAATTCAGGGCAGCGACCGGCCTTCAAAACACTCCCGCCGCGTTGGATGATGTTGGCTACGGAACGTAATTCCATTGAGAGAAATTCTTTTTTAAGAAACCCCGTGTAGCCTTGAACAATTCCAACGACACGAAGATTTCGTAAAATCGCGGTGCGGACGACAGCGCGAATGGCGGCGTTCATGCCAGGTGCATCACCGCCGCTTGCGTAGACGCCGATTGTTTTTATATTTTTGGATTCAAAACTGGCCATTTCGAAACATCGTCGTCGCGCTGTGAATTTGAGTCAAATACTATTGTACGCGGACAAGTGTGCCTTGCCCGATAACTTGGCCGTTGAACTGAAGTTGAACGGTGAGTGTTCCGCCTACTGAAGTCGTTGGTGAGCCATTTGCGACAATTTGGAGCATGCCGCCGGTTGAATTAATCGAGCCCCATGCGTTGGTCGTTATGCCGGACTGAATGGCCGTAGCAAAACCGGAATTGCCGTTGATTGGGCGAAAGCCGACTGCGGAGTTAATAGAGCCGCCACCAAAGCCGGGGAAGTAACTGGCTGCCGCAAAGCTGTTACCGTAAGAGCTACCACAAACTCCAATGCAAACCTGACCTTGCGAAATGCCGTTACCGCCGCCAAAGGTGTCATCATAAAGTACGATTTGCAATTGGGGAGCGGTGCTTGCTCCGTAGCATGAGTTGAACATTGTATTGCACGCGCCTGAGCCATGCAAAAAAGTATCGTAAGATGCGCCATTTGTAATGTTGATCGGTCCCTGTGACGCATAAATCGCTTCGTTCGGGCTGTAACCGTATCCACTTCCGGGGAAGCCATTCGGGCCATAGTTACAACCAGTCGCTGTGCAATAGGGGTTGGGATTTGAGTTACTGTTGCTACCGCTTGAACCGCAGCCGCCCAAAATTAACAAGGCCGCTCCGAGAGCCCCTAAACTAACAATAATTTTGATTTGAGTTGCGAGTTTCATACATTTGAAATTGATACATATTTCGTGCCATTTCACATATGAGTATAACGGTTTACTGGCGCCATTGTGGGCTTACAAAGTGACGAATTACGTCGCAATGACGGTATTTACCGACAGGAATTGTCACTGACACATTTTATTGGCAAGTTCTATTGTTCCGGGCTTTTTCTTAAAAGACGAAAAGCTCGCAATTCGCTCGCTATACGTCAGCTAAGATTTTGAGGAGAATGAATCAATGAGCCGCAAATTCAACCGTTCGCAAATGGGTGGAACTTCACGCAAGCTTCATATAGTCGCCATTACCGTGTTTATTTCGTTGGTTGAGTTATTTTCACCGGCCGCATTTGGTTTGCCGTTTGAAGGCCATCACATTGTGATGAGTGTCGCGAATCGATACGCCGCCGAGGCTGGTCAAAAAACTGCTGAAGAAGGCGGTAATGTTGTCGACTGTGCGGTCGCGATGGAGCTGGTGATGTTCGTTACCAATCCCACATTCGGCGCGCTTGGCGGTGGTGGCTTTGCGCTTGTGAGCATGAACGGCCGGATCAACGCCTTGGATTTTCGCGAAACGGCTCCCGCTGCTATGTCAGCCGATTATTATTTGAAAAAAGCGCAGGACGCATCGATTACGGGCGGGGCATCCGTCGGCGTGCCGGGCACGATTGCCGGTCTGTGGGCGCTTCACAAAAAATATGGGCATTTGCCCTGGAAAAAACTTTTCGATCGCGCGATGGAACTCGCCCGCCGTGGGTTTCGCGTGACGGGAAAAGTCATCACGGCTGAAAAAGACAACCAAAAACGATTTAATCAAGTGGCGCGCAAGTTATTTTTGAAAGACGGAAAACCGTATCGGCCGGGCGACAAGATCGTGCAAATTGGACTTTCGCGGGCACTTGCTTTGATTCGCGATCATGGTCCGGCGCCATTTTATTCAGGGACCATCGCAAAAGATATTGTGGCTTCGGTTCGCGCGGCGGGTGGCGATATGACACTCCAAGATATTAAAAAGTACCGCGTGGTTTGGCGAAATCCGCTTGTGACCAATTACCATGGCTATCAGGTTTATGTTATGCCGTTACCGAGTAGCGGCGGGCTCATCACCATTCGCGCGCTTCATCTCTTGGATCTCTCGGGTATCGACAAAACGCCTTTACTGAGCGTCGATGAGTACCATCTTATGGGCGCAGTCTTGCAACGCGCGTTCATGGATCGAGCCGACATGGGTGACCCGGCCTTCAACAATTTTGACACGACAACACTGGTCGGCGCGAATCGTAAAGGCATGGATGAAATCACAAAACTCGCGCGCTCGATCCGTTTAAAACAGGCGACTTCATCAAAGGAATTGGCATCGTCAATAGGAGTGCCGTTTCAGGTTCCGGCGCCGACGGCCCATGAAGCAAGAGAAACGTCGCATTTGTCCGTGGTCGATGAAAAAGGCAACGCCGTATCGATGACATTTACGTTGAATGGTCTTTTTGGCTCGGGTATCGCTACCCCAAAATATGGCATTATGCTCAATGATGAAATGGACGACTTCACGACTCATCCAGGTAAGCCGAATATGTTTGGTTTGGTCCAAGGCCAGGGTAATGACGTTGGGCCCGGCAAGCGGCCGCTGAGCTCGATGAGCCCGACACTGGTTGCCAAAAACGGGCGAATCGTGATGGCGCTCGGAGCTCCCGGTGGGCCGAGAATTATTTCGAGCGTGATCCAAGTGCTCTACCGTGTGCTGGCGCGTCAGCAAGATCTAGAGCGTGCGGTTGAAGCGCCACGCGTGCACCATCAGTTTTTACCTGACACTCTTTACTATGACGATGACGGACGCATGCCCTATGAAATTGTCAGAGGTTTGAAAACGCGTTGGCATGAGGTGAAGCCAGGCTGGCAAGCCCATGTGTTCGCGGTGTCTAATCTTAACGGTATTCTTGAGGGAGTGGTCGATACTCGCGACGAAGGGCTAGCTTCGGGCTTTTAGTCTGTAATACCGCGCGAACTGGACTTCAATTCTCATTTTGAATCACCGAAATATATTTCGTTATGAAGTCAACTTGTATGCGCTCGATCGTCATTTCGGGGTTTGTTGCAACTGCTTCTATTTTAATGAGCGCGGGGCAAGCGCACGCGGTAAATTTTGTGCTAGACGCAGATGGATTATATTTTTCAGACAGCATTGCGGCCACGAATAAATCCAGCGATAGCGCGACTTTAATTTCTGGATTCGCCGGGTTTGGCGTCGACAAAAAGAATATGTACGAAATCGGATGGGATTACTCAAGCCATTCGACCTCGACGGTGGATGCCTCGTCAACGGTTGCTTACAACGCAAGCGAAATGGGGCCGGAGGTTGTCAGTTATCTCGACAAGGATCGCAACTGGCGGTTCAGCTTAGCGTATGATCTTGTGACTTCGGCCACGTATTCATTGACCGGTTCAAGCAATGAAAAGTGGGACGGGTATGCAATCAATACAAGTATTGGGTATCAATTCCGGTGGGATTCAAGCCTTTCAATGGGGCTTCGACTCAACTATTCGCTTGATTCTTACTCCCAGAGCATTGTGGGGAGTACGACAACGTCCGTTTCGAATTCAAAAACTTTGATTTATCCTTCGGTCGCTCTCACTCTCGAAATGTAGATAAGCGCGAAAGCGATAAGCCCCAAGCTGATGATGCTTGAAATGCTCAGGCCCAGTATGGCGGGGCCACGATCGTCGTCGCGAAAATGCTCCATGATGATGCGGCCAATGGCGTGTAAGGCCAGCCAAGTTGAAAAAAAATAGCCAGCTCTTGAGCTGCGGTTTCGTATCTGCCTTTCAAATCGAGTGATGAAGTAAAAAACCGTGAATTCCCAAAAACAGGCATACAGTTGTGTCGGATGGCGTGGCCCTTGCGGCAACCATGAGTGATGAAATGTAATCGCCCACGGGAGTGTACACAATTTGCCGTAACAGCAGCCGGCGAGAAAACAACCAATGCGCCCGACCGCGTATCCGAGAGATAAAATCGGCGCGAAAAGGTCGGCCCATGGCCAAAACTTTTCTTTCTTAATCCACAAGAGAATGAATGCCGCCGCAATTGCGCCAAAAAGGCCGCCGTAAAAAACGAAACCACCGTGCCAAAATTTGACTATCTCGAGCGGGTGCGCGCGATAGTAGGGCCACTCCTCGTAAAACACAGAAAAAAGACGAGCGCCAACGAAGCCGCCGGCCATCGCGGCAAATGCGACGTCAAGGGCCAGCACGCGAGGCATGTCCAATTTTTCGGCGCGGTAGGTGAGGTAGATAAAGCACAAACTGTACGTGAAGCTGATCCAAAAAAAATAAGTCGGAATAAAAAAGTCAGGTCCGAGCTGGATCAGTGGAAACATTTTTCTTCTTTTTTATGAGCATGAGGAGCGTGAGTATCCCGACGCCGGCCACAATCGAAGAATCGGCGAGATTAAATACCGGGTAATGATAGATGTTTCGGTAATGAAAATCCAAAAAATCGACAACGTAGCCGAAGCGAAGGCGATCAATATAATTGCCGATCGCCCCGCCGCTGATGAGCGAAAGCGCGTATATTTCAAGTCGTTCGGTTTCGGGCAAATTGTACAAAAAAAGCACGATGATAAACACGGCAAGCGGCGGGATTGACAAAAAGAAAAGCTGGCGAAATGTGTAGCGCGCGTGACCGAGAATTCCCCATGCGGCGCCGGTATTGCGGACGTATGTGAGGCTAAAAAAACCATCGATGATTTTAATGGATTGATCCAAGTCAAAGGTGGAGTGCACCATCATTTTGGTGAGTTGATCAAGCGCCACAACGGCGAACGTGATAGCGACGAGCACCATATATTTGGAACCTAAGAAGAGTCTTGGTGTCGAACTCATACCATCACTCTAATGCCGAAACGCATT
>DAIDJH010000147.1 GCA_027451425.1 Bdellovibrionales bacterium
AATTGCCAGAGATTGGGTTCATCGCCCGGCCGGTTGGGCTTTATGGTTCATGCGTCGGGCCAAATCGGTTGTCTTTGTGGTTGTGGTGTTTTGCATTTTGACAGTGCTGACATCGCGCCATCTTTATTGGCGCGCGCGATTATTTGACGATTTGCCCAAGGGGCAATCGGCGCGCGTATCGACCGAGAGAATTGATAAGACGCTCGGGGGTGTCATCCCGTTGGATGTAGCGATTACGTCAAAAGAAAAATCAGCGTGGACAGACCCTGCGCGGTTGAGCACGTTGAAATCTCTGCTTGAGAAATTACGAAGCACAAATGGAGTGGGTGCGGCTCACGGTATTCCAGATTTTTTTCACGCGCTGGCAGAAATTCCCAAGCCGATTTTGCCGATCTCTCGCGCGGCAGTTTCAGAAATTTATTTTCTCTATTCGATGTCGGACCCCAATCCATTGGATAGCTACCTGTCTTCGAATCAACAAGTCACGCGCATTGATATGCGGATTCGCGACTTGCCTTCGAGTTCGGCGAAGGCGCTGGTGCATAGATTGAAACAAACGGTACAGCAATATTTTCCGCACGATAAAGTCGAAATGGGTGGGATGGGCGCGATTGTTCACTTGATTCAAGATGAAATATCGATCGATCTGATTTATGGGTTTTGGCAAGCGCTTCTGCTGATTGTGATTATATTGGCTCTCATTTATCGCTCGATTCGCACGGCTCTGATTGCGGCTCTCCCCAATCTTGTGCCGCCAATTGTTCTTCTCGGGTACCTCTCGTTGACACATACCGCGATCAAGCCGGGTGTCGCGATTATTTTTTCGATTGCCCTCGGTCTGGCTTTTAATAACACGGTTTATTTACTCAACCGCTTGCGTGCATTTAAAAACTCGAAGGGCATAATTGAACGCGAGCGATTACGTCGCGCGTTTATTCTTGAGGGTAACCCATGCCTACTCTCAACTTTCATCGTTTTGGTCGGTTTCTCCGTTTTTTTATTTTCATACTTTTCGCTGAATCAAACGTTCGGTAGGTGTATGCTTGTGTCGTTGAGTGGCGGGATCGTCGGGGATCTCATTTTTCTTCCAGCATTGCTTTACTTGTGGCCAATCGATTTGCGCTTGTAGATTTGAAAAAGTAAAAATGGCGCGGCCGGGAGGATTCGAACCACCGACCACTTGATTCGTAGTCAAGTACTCTATCCAACTGAGCTACGGCCGCACCGAAGCTTGCTTTCTATCGTAAACTTGGCAGGATCCGCAAGGCAAAAAGTGACTTGATTGGCCGATTTCGCTAGCATAACAGATACGTAAAACCTCGCGGTGAGGAGTTGAACAATGACTAAATCGCTTGAAACTTGGCAGGCGTCGTTTCGTGATGCGCATGCGGTTCTTGAAAAATTCATGAATGATCCCGCACAAATCGAAAAGTGCGCAAGATTTACGGAGCTATTGCTCGGCACAATCCGTGAAGGTGGCAATTTATTTAGTTGTGGCAACGGTGGTTCGCACTGCGATGCCATGCATTTTGCCGAAGAGTTCACCGGCCGTTATCGCAAAGACCGGCGGGCGATTGGTGCGTTGGCTCTCGGCGACCCCAGCCATGTGACATGCGTTTCGAACGATTACGGGTTTGAGGCTGTTTTTAGCCGGCAACTCGAAGGGCTTGGCCGGCGGGGGGACCTCTTGATCGGTCTTTCGACGAGCGGCAATTCAAAAAATGTGATCAACGCTTTTCGCGTAGCCCGCGAAAAAGGCATCAAAACTGTGGCCCTTCTTGGTAAGGGTGGGGGGCAACTGAAGGATCTCGCTGATCTTGCGATTGTTGTACCGGCAGAAACCAGTGACCGCATTCAAGAGATTCACATTAAACTGCTTCACACTGTGATTGAGACGGTGGAGCGTGAAATATTCCCTGAGAACTACCGGTAGTGGTGTTGGAACAGCGCAAGCCGCTTGCCGCCAGCTACTACAAATTGTAAAGTCGAGCAGTTAGCAAATTCGGAGAGATGGGTGAGTGGCTGAAACCAGTTGTTTGCTAAACAACCGTACGGGCTAAAACCCGTACCCCGGGTTCGAATCCCGGTCTCTCCGCCATCCGGTTTTTGTCACCATTTATTGTAAATTATGGTTCTTCTCGTTTCGTGGTGGGTAACGCAAAAAAAATCAAGAAGCACAGGCGGTTAGGAACCGCAAACGATAATTCTTTTCGTTTCTATATCCAAAACCCAAGTTTTTTACAAGACTTGCGATTCGGTTAAAGCCTTCGGTCATCGCATTTGTGTAGTTGGTGAAGCTTTTCAAACCGATGCCCACGTGGATTATTGTTAAATTGGGAGCGTCTATATCTTCTACACGCTAAAATTCTTGCGTACACTTGTGCCAACTTGAGACGTCAAGGGAAATATTTTATTAAATTTCACCGGCAGTTTTGTGTAACAAAACTAATATAATTTATAAAATTATATCTAAACTTAAATAGTTGCTGTGTCCTCATTGCTTTTGCCGTCTCAATCCGACGCGGTTTCAAAGTTAAAGTTATTTAATTTTCTGGCCGAAGGACCTGGTGCTGAGTGCGGCTCAGAACGTAAACTGGGGGATGGATTATGCGATTAATCGGCAAAAAATTTTCTATTTTATCACTTTGTGCACTAACGATTCTGGTATCAAATGGTGTTCGTGCGCAAAACGTTGTTTATCTAGACGATATTACAATTCAGGAAAATCTTGCTTATTGCGACGGATACATAGCAAATACGCCGGGATGCAATTTTACAAATGTTTTTGACGTGGATCCGGGGAACCTTGCTGATGGAATCTTGGCTGTGCCCGTCGGGAAATCTATGAGTGCGGTGGCAGTGTCGGGGCCTGCCAGTGGTTTTTCAAATTATAGAGTAATTGGTTCGCGCGATTTTACGGCCCATCAACAATGCTTTTATGGAACGTACTGCAATTTGTATGTGACGTTTACCCCAACTATTAAAACAAACGGTAATCCGGCACCTATTTACAGCGACGATCCGGAGTCGTATCAGAAAAATCCATTAGCGGGCGAAGATAGCACTGGTGTAATTTACGGTCCTAATATTGTAAATTATGTTGGGTATAATGACGGCAATGCCTCGAATTTCACGGCGGTATTTAACGAGGATGTTCGCGATGGGGCGGTGTATTATTGGTCGGCAGTACAGTACAGGTACGCGACGTTGACGTATGAGGTAACGGACAGTTTTGGCAATGTAAGCACGTCGACTTTGCCGCTGTCTGGTATAGCGATCAGCCAGGCCGCAGTGACTCAAGTACCACCCCAACCGCCATCCAGCTTGAATACAAGTCCATCCGGTACCATTACAGACTCAAACGGCAACACGTTGTCCAGTAATGGAACACCAACGAACTGTTGTACAGGCACGCAAACTTCTCGCGCGCAGCCAGTTAATATTTCAACCGGAGCTATGTGGCATGAGTTCGCGGATTTTTTAGTCGCCGGTCGCACATCGACGACTGCACTAACCCTCCGACGAATGTATTTGAGTATGCCCGTGACAGGCTCAGATTTTGGGCAGCACTGGTTTGATAATTTTGAAACGCAACTTCTTTCGGCATCGTCTTCGTCAACGCCTGATATTTTATGGATCGATCAAAGCGGCGGAGCCTATTACTTTCATCGAAACGCCGACAATTCGTTTCAAAATCCTCCGGGATTTTTTGGTGCGCTCACAGAATTTTCGGACCATTACACGATCTCGGTGCCTGGCGATATCACATACACTTTTAGCCGAAATTCATCGGTCGCGCCTATTGGGCGACTTCTGAGCATTACCGATCCTCATGGCGATAGTATTACGCTCACTTACGACTCAAATGGAAAAATGAATTCGGTTTCGTCTCCATTTGCTGGAGCAGTCACATTCAGTCGCGACTCGAGTGGCCACATCATTAGCGCGACACGAGTGAGGGATAACCTCACCTATGCGTATCAATACGATTCGTCGGGTAGGCTCATTGCCAGTGCTGACTTCAACGGCAATACGACAAGCTACAATTACACAACCGTTGGTGCCGACTCGTCGATCCTTGCGGGCATTGTTGACCCACTCGGGCGAGCCGACGCGTTCGTTTACGACAACGCCGGTCGAGTTATTGGTGAAATCACCCATGGCGGTGCCACCTGGGCATTTAGCTATTCAATGGACTCATCAGATAATTATCTAACATCTGTCATGAAACCAAACGGCCAAATTACAAATTATCATTTTAACTCGGATTATCTACTCACTGAAACCGATAATCCCGATGGATCGATGACGACGCAAACCTGGACGCCAGCCAAAGAAATCGCCTCAAAAACCGATGAACTCGGGGCGACGACTCTTTACGGTTACGACAGCGAAGGCAATTTAACGTCGATTCAAAAACCGCTTGATCCAAAACCACTGCAAATTGCCTACGATCAAGCGTTTCAAAAACCCACTCTGATTGTCCCTATTGTTGGCGCTGAGATTAACATTGCACTGAATTCCGTGGGCGATGTCACTCAAATCACAAGAACCGACGGCACAAATACTTTGGCGCTTCAATTTACGGTGGATGCATTTGGCAACACGCTTTCAACGAATAATGGTCGAGCGACTTATTCAAATGAGACCGATGGCAATGGATTACTAACGTTTGTTTACAACGCCCACAACCCAGAGACTCGCGCCTATGATTCGCGGGGGCGCGTTGTCGCTCGAACCTTCAAAAGCGGGCGTGTTCTCAAATATACTTACGACAACTACGACCGCATCGTTCGTGTTGACGATACAAATGGACCAAGCACGATTAACACCTACGACGTCATGGGACGCCTTATCGCTAGAACTATAACCGACGGATCAACAAATGAAACCACGCATTACCAGTGGGATGCGCGCGATAGACTCGTTGCGATTACCGACGCACGCGGTGACACGACGATTCTCAAGTATGACGAACCGGGCTCAAACGGCGGGCTTATCGTGAGAGATAAGCCAATTGAAATTATCGACCCGCTTGGGCGTATCACGACACTCCAGTATGACAACCGCGATAAGCTTATTGCACAAATTGACGCCAATATAGGGATCACGCGCTTTGCCTACAATTCTCGCGGCGATCTTGCTTCAGTCACGGACCCGACACAAAA
>DAIDJH010000148.1 GCA_027451425.1 Bdellovibrionales bacterium
CGGCCTGGCGGTGCAGGATCCATCCACTCCTTACCCGGTCTTCCTGGGTCTGGCGCTGCTCTGCGGCTTCGGCGGCGGCAATTTCGCTTCGTCGATGGCCAACATCAGCTTCTTCTTTCCCAAGCACAAGAAGGGGATGGCGCAATTCAATGAGCTTTAGGTCGGTGCGATCGTCGAATCGCACGGATGTCGCGTGCAAAAGCGCGGCCAACTTGGCCTCAGCTAGGCGCGCGTCGGCATGCAATAATATTTGTTTTGCTTCTTCAAACTGAAAGCGAAGCGACGCTAGGTACTTGGATAACTCCGCCAGCAAACGCTCCACTTCTTCTTCAATGGCGATTTCGACTTCGCGCAGCCGATTGTTGATGGGGATTGTTTCTTTCGGCTCCATAAATACGGTTTGTTTTGTTTGGCTCGAGTCATGAATAATCCCTTCGAATCCATGCTGCATACCGCTTTTGATAGGGAGCACCCAGCGGCCTTCGCGTGTGGTGACGTAACGGTCTTGGACAAGATGTTCAATCTGAAAACTTTTTACCAAACGATCTAAAATGAGTTGCACCTGCCGTGCGAGTTGAGCCTTTTCTCCGTTGAGTTGGTACAACCGTTCGCTGGCGTCGTTGCGAATATCACCTGCGGCGGTCATGATTTGGTCGATGGCCGCCAAAGGCTCATCGGCGGGCATGAGCGTTTCTCGCACTGAACGAAGCGGGTGAGACAGCGGCAGATCTTCGATCATCTCACGTAAAACTACGACCTCTTGGCAGAAGTGGCGTACGTCCTTTAATTCGAGAGTTCGCAAAACCGCGTTACGGGTGAGCCTTTGGTACCAAGGCGCGAATAAATCGAGACTTGTCATTTGCGGGCGGAGATTTTGCGAATGAAATATCGACCAATCTGAAATCTCTTGCATGGACCGAGTCGCCTGATCGGCGGTTGCAAGCGTATCGAGCGCTTTCAACTGTTCACGAGTTAGATCCGCTGTCGCGAATGTTGCCAGCCTTGTCAGGAGTTCGTGCCAGTCGAGGCTGACGGATTCGTCAATAGAAAGTGAGTTCATCAAGGCTGGTCCTCGTCGGCTGTTCCTTTTGGAGAGGGGTTGTCGCGTCGAAAGACGACGGCGGCAAAGAGGAACATAAACAGAGCGTGAAGAAGCCACGGAAATCTTTGATAAAACGTGGGGGCGGGATTTGTGCGGTAAGGAATACGATAAATTCCGTACCATTCCTTATATATGGGAGAAGGATTCAATGTCGTGCCGTCGGCTAACATCACCTCCGATATCCCAGAATTGGTCGAGCGCACAAATGGTCTGCGAAATTCAACGGCTCGGCCGAGGGTTTCATACAGATGTTGATAAGGCTCCTGCCAGTCGCCGTACCACGAGTCATTTGTCAAGTTGACGAAGATTTCAGCTCCTTTGTTTGCTTCACCGCGTGCGAATGAGGCGAACAATCCTTCGTAGCAGATGATAGGCCCTATTTTCAAGTCGGTAAAATCAGTAACGTGGTCATTTTTCACAAGAGGAACAACTTTCACGACGGGTCCCGGTCCGCGACTGAAATCGCCGGCAGGGATCCATTGATAGAGCTTCGGAAAATAATCTCCAAACGGGATATATTCTCCAAACGCGAGCAAAATCGTTTTGTAATAGGGGTTGCGTTGGATGTCTCCGCTACTTTGCGCGATATAAAACGTGTTGGTGGGTTTGTTGTCCTTTGGAGAATATCCATAGCCCCCAACCAAAAATTGGGTCGACCACGATTTGGCGAGATTGATGAGCGGCCGTGCGGCTGGTGGATAGATCGGCTCGCGATCCCACATGCGCTGATCCATCTCGTATGGATATGCTGTCTCGGGCCAGACGACGAAATCAATCGTCATATTTCTTTTCTTGGCTTCGAGAAAACCTTGTTCAGTGAGCTGTTGATATTTCGATATAATGTAGTCGCGAAAACCCCAGCCGCGTTCGGCGTAAACTTTGTCGATATCGCCAATGTTTGCTTGTACGACCAGCGCGTTTAACTCGGCATCCGGCTTGGGGAGCGATTTTTTAAGCGCCAATCCAGCCAAATTCATAAATATGATCGTGGCACCAAGAGCAATAAAGGCACGACCAGCCGTGCGTTTTTCACGCCATTGGGTAATGACGATAAAGCTTAAACCATTCAACAAAATAATAAGATCGCTGAGGCCTTTAAAGCCGATGATCTCTGCGACTTGTGCGACTGGCCAGTGCATCCATAGCAAGGGGTAGCCATAGTTCCACGCAAAAATCATGGGATAGTAGTCTTTGGCAAAAAGTGTGCAGAGCGCGAGTAAAATCAAATGAGCCGGCCGGTTGCGATTGCTGATTTCAAGGCGCAGAAGTTTTTGCGAGAGAAACCACCATACGAGCCCGGCAATAACTAGATCGAGGTTCGCAAACGAGCAAAACCCCACGAAGCCGGCCGCCGAAACTGACCAGGGGAGCATGCCGAACTCGTGAATCGTGTGTAGAACCCAGTCAAAACCGATAACAGTTAGAACGAACTGCGCGAGCCAGCCGCCGATCAGAACCTGCCGCCAATTCTTGGCGCGTAACCAAAAACTCCAGAGCGGAACGAAGGCGAACAGACTCGCCCACGGGGGGAAGGGTATGTAACTGAACCCGATAAGAGCGCCGGTTATGAGAGCCGGTTGGTAGAACCAGTAGGTTTCACCGATTTTTCTTATAGACATCGCATTTAAGTTTAAAGCAAAATTAAAGAAAATGGAAATTCAACAAATGGATATTCAACAACAAGCGCTCCTCAAGATTCGCTGCCCAAAGTGTTTAAAACTTTATGCTGTCAATCCTGTGGAGTTGCATGGCTCGCGGCCGCACTTTCAGTGTCGCGATTGCCAAGAAAAATTTTGGATTACAACTGCACTCTCTCCTCACGACTCTGAAGAGATCATGGGTTTTCCGCTGGAGTGGTTGGAATCCAACACGCGAGTGCCAAGTGATCGGGTTTATTCGTGCCCGAAATGTACCGAACCCTACTCCGCCGGGCAACAAGAGTGCGCGAAGTGCGGACTTGTGTTTGCTAAATTTGCCGATAAATCAATTCGCCCGCGATCGGACCTCGACCTCATGATTGCATCGCCAGAAGTTAAAGCGGCATGGGATGATGTGATTGCAAATTACGGCGATTTTTCAAAGCATCAAAACTTCATACATCTGGCGCAGCTCGAAGACGGTCTTGATTACGCGGCTAAACGTTACGCGCTCATTCTTGAAGCGTGCCCCGCCGATGAGTTTGCCCAGCGTGCGCAAAAAGAAATCGTTGCCATTGCCAGCGTGCGCTTTGAAATGCGGACATCACGTCCTGAAGGGCGTGTGGCGCGCGCCGATTGGTGGAGAGATGCGGCGGCAAGTTTGTTCGAAGGCCTCGACCTTGAATTGCGTAGGTTACGTTTTCCGTCATTGATTTTAATTTTCTGTGGAATTGTCATTACGATGGGCGTGCTGCTGCCGAATGAGCGCAACCTTGTCGGTATCGGTTCATCGATTTTATTTTTTATACTGGCTTTGCGGTATTATTTTCGAATCATATAGTGGCCGTTCATTAGCGGACTCAAATGATCAGCAAAAGCAAAAAACGAATACTGATTGTAGAAGATGATCTCTCCGTCCTGACGGTGATTGAAGAAGCATTGGCGCAAGAACGTTATTCTACGGAGCGTGCGACTGGTGCTGCGGATGCGCTGGCAAAAGTGAAGACATTTCAGCCACATTTGGTTTTGACCGACCACGAGATGCCTGGCATGACCGGGCTTGAAATGCTCCATGAGCTGCGCCAACAACAGAATTATGTCACCGTTCTTTTTATTTCCGGTAAATCCGATCCGAAATTAATTGCGCAAATACTACGTGCCGGAGCGGATGATTTTATTACCAAACCTTTTCGCCTGGATGAACTTCTTGCACGCGTTGAAGTCGCGGTGCGGGTGAACGAAGTTCATCGTGATCTGCTTGACGCCAATCGGCGGCTTCTTGAACTGGTGGAGCACGATGATCTAACCGGTCTTTTCAACATGCGTTCAATGTACGAAAAAATCGAATTGGAAATCAAACGGGCGCGCCGATTCGGCCGTTACGTCGGTTGCATAATGGTGGATCTTGACCAATTTAAGCTGGTCAACGACCAACACGATCATTTATTTGGGAGCCATGTTTTGAAAGTGGTCGGGGGGCTCATCCGCAATGTTATTCGTGAAGTCGATTTTGCCGCTCGCTATGGGGGTGACGAATTTTTAGTTGTACTGACGGAGACGACTCCCCAAGGGGTGTATACGTTCAGTGAACGTTTACGCGCGGCGATCGCGGCCGAACAATTTCAATTCAACGGTCAAGTCGTGCGGTTGACGGCGAGCCTGGGCTATTCAATTGGCGGGACGAGTGACCCGCGTGATGCGCGTGATCTGGTTCGTAACGCCGATCGCGCTTTATATAAAGCGAAGCAAGCGGGTCGCAACTGCATCGAAGGAGAATAAGTGTGGTGAGTCAAGGCGACAATCTTGCGTATGCGGGGCTTTGGCTCCGTCTCAAAGCTATTTTAGTGGATTGTATCATTCTGTTGCCGGTGTGGTTTTTTGTTATGATGTATCCGTATAAATCAAGAATGAACGCCGCCGTCGGCGCGGTCGGGATTTTATTTTTGACTGGCGTCGTTTACCCAATTTGTTTTCATGTAAAATGGGGCCAGACAATTGGCAAGATGTTCATTAAGATTAAAGTTACCAACACCGATTTTTCACCCATTAATGTTTATCAAGCTATTATGCGCAGTTCGGTTGATACTATTTTTGCTCTCATTTATTCGTCGATTCAGGTGCGGGCGATTTACTCCGTTTCAAGAGAACAATTTTTGCAGCTGGGGATGCTGGCGCGTTCGACTCTGCTTTCTGGGGCAACTCCTCATGCCTTGAGTGATCTCAGTTATGCGTGGACCATCGGCGGCATAATCGCCATTCTTATGAACAGGAAAAAAAGAGCTCTGCGCGATTTTATCGGTGAAACTGTACTTATTAGAGTACTGTAATGATTTTTAAGCGCGGATGATCGAGTAGCCAACTCGCCGGGAGTGAACCTCGGTTTTCAGCCCTTAAGGCATTTTGCAAAA
>DAIDJH010000149.1:0-291 GCA_027451425.1 Bdellovibrionales bacterium
CTAACCTCCGCCCCGGCGAACGCGTGTCTGCTGGGCAGGTTCTCGGCTATGTTGGCTGCACGGGGTATTGCACACGCCCACACCTCCATTTTGCGCTCAAGCGCTTCGGCCAATTTATCAATCCAATTCATCTCATTCGTGGTTATGCCTTCAACCAACGAAGCGAAATTATGACGCTCCTGTCGAGAAGATAAACGGGCAGATCAAGAGCTTTAGCTAATTGAATCAATGGCTTACGCCGCCCATAAAGACGCCTCAAGTTGAGGCAGACTTTGGCCGATAAGCTCTACG
>DAIDJH010000149.1:301-5110 GCA_027451425.1 Bdellovibrionales bacterium
CCGGGGGAAATATGATAAAGCTTCAAACAAAAAAACGCTGGTTTGTTTTTTTGCTTCTCGTTATTGGAATTGTGTCTGTCCCGCTTTTTTATTTGAACTGTTCGGGCAACCCGACGGGCTCATCCGACCTCGCATCTGTGTTACAAAACATCGACGACAGCGGCACTTTCGCCTATCAACTTCAAGCCGACACAATCGGATACATGTCGTGCGGCGATTTAACCTCCGGTGCCTATGATCCAAACACCTTTTGGAATTTTAAAGTCGGCGCTTACAATCAAAATAGCGGCGTCTCACTGTCAACGGCATTTACTTATGCCGTTCGTAACCTTGACCTAACCAGCAAAGAAAATGTTTTATCCTCCAGTGTCATCAACCAAAACCTTTACCCCGATCTCAGCATTCGCTACGCATCTAATCTTGTCGCCAGCTCCTCTATCATTTCTTGGAACGGCACGGGTGGAAGCTCTAGCTATGCCGACACTAATTTACTGGGCACTTCTATATTGAGCAATTTTGCCTCTCAGCTTTATTCGGGAACCGAAAACGACTGGCATAACTCCAATTTCCCCTCTGGCGAAACCATCCCCATGTCAGGTTTAGTCAGTTATCCTGGCCTTGGTTCATCGCCTGATGCCGTACAAAGCGCCCTTCGCCCCGCCGTCACTCAAGGCTCTGGCAACGCTTTTCTCACGACTGAACTTGCACAGGCCGGGACAGAAACGGGCGCATCCTACCAAAACTCATATACTTCTGCGTACGGCTATGGATATCGTTTTACTTTCGGCTATGGCCCCCTACAAAATAGCGGCCCCGAAAGGGCCATCGTGAGTAACGGCATCACCGAATACAATTTGCAAACCGAAAGCCCCACCGGGTCGCAGTGGTCTTGTCAAAGTTATCTTATCGTTTACCCAGGAGATGTGGGGCGCACGGGAGTGCCCACCTGCAATGCAACAACAAATCCATCTCCAAGCAATGCGCTACAGGCAGCTCTCGTTGAAATGCTCCCCAACTGGCGAATTGATTTTAATGGGCGCTGCGTGCTTCCGCCCTCGACTGTTACAAGTGGCGAATTTTGTGAAGGTAATCTTCAAATGAATTCTCCCGGAGCCTATACGCCATCCACAACTGTGTACACCGGCGGCTGTAGTGCCACTGCGAACAATTGTCCGCATGTCGTTTCAGCCTGCGTGCGCCAATAGCGAAACAGGGTGGCGCGCGCAAAGACTTGATCATTACTAAAAGCCCGCCTACTTTGCGACTATGAACAAAGTAAAAAAGGCGCTTATCCCCGCCGCTGGGCTCGGCACGCGATTTTTGCCGGCGACCAAAACGATCCCTAAAGAGATGCTGCCCGTCGTGGATCAGCCAATTTTGCTTTATGTCGTCGAAGAGGCCGTGCGCGCCGGAGTCGAGGATATTATTTTGATCGCCGGGCGTGGCAAGCACGCGATCGAAGATTTTTTTGATCGCTCTTATGAAGTCGAAGATCAGCTTTTGAAGGCGGGTCGTGAAGATTTGCTTTCTCGGATTCAAAAAATTCGCGACATGGTGAACATCATCAGCGTTCGCCAAAAAGAGGCTTTGGGCTTAGGCCACGCTGTCTTTTGTGGCCAGCCGATTATCGGTAAAGAGAATTTCGCCGTATTGCTTGGCGATGAGATTATGCACTCCGAACCCGGCGAGCCAACCGTCACCGAACAGCTCTCAAAAATTTTCATAGAAACAGGCGTGTCAACCGTCGCTGTAATGGAGGTCGCCGCAGAGGACGTTGAAAAGTACGGTGTTATTTCGGCTGAAAAAACCCCCGAGGGCTATTTTCGCGTTCGCGATGTGGTAGAAAAACCTACGCCAGACACTGCCCCAAGTCGCTTGGCGCTACCGGGACGCTACATTTTCACTCACCACATTTTTGATTATTTACAAAATGCCAAGCCCGGGAAAAATAACGAAATTCAACTCACAGATTCAATGCGGGGGCTTGCCCAAAACCAAGGGCTCGTTGCCACATTGTTTCAGGCTAAGCGATTTGATGCCGGCGATAAACTCGGTTATCTTATAGCCAATATTGAACTTGCTCTTATGCGACAAGATTTGGGGCCGCAACTTAGACAATATTTGCGGGGATTGATTGATGATCTTTCGTAAAAAGCTCTTATCTTTGTGCGCAAGCGCCGTGCTCTTGATTGTTTTTTCACCGGCAATGGCCCGCGCGTATATCCCTCCCTACTGGATGATTCTTTCGCGTACGGCACAAAATCACGGTCACGGCTCGTATATTGTAGACGAAGATGTCGCATTTCCAAACCCCGACGCGCCCACGGGCTCGAATAAGCCCGTTGAGACTCACGAACACTGGATCATTCTCGACGGGTCGCACATGCGGGTCGATGTCGAAGGTGCGGGCGATTTACTAAATCAAATCCATTTGACATATGTCTACAGGGGCGGCAGACGCTACTTTATCTCGGCCACTGGCGTTCGTCGCGCCGAGCGTGCGCCGACGAATTGGTTTGAGCCGTTTTTCCATTTCCAAAATTGGCGCAGGTTTCAATCTTTTGCCGTTGCGCGCGGAGTGACTCCCGCCGATTCAGCGCGAAGTCGCCCTGTTAAATATTCAAACAAAAACACGGCTCTACCTGAGGCAGAGCCGTTCATTCGCTTGGCCCGCGTCGACGGAACGGTTTCTTATGCCATTGGCAATGCCACGCCCGTCGGGAGCACAACTCTCTTGCCCGGCCTGTGGATCAAACAAGACCAATTTGTTATAAAAAAAATTCGTTTTTCTTCGGGCGGGGAAATTTTGGCGCAGAGATACCGCCTGTATGGCACGCTTTGGCTGCCGCGCTCGATTGCCGTCACATGGCCGAACGGGAAGGCTCAGATCACCGTCACCTCGGTAAAGTCCGTCGCAACAGATACGTTAATTAAAAAGCGTGTGAATCCCTACCTGCTTTCAATAGCCAAAGGCGATTCCGGCAAGCCCGCCGCGCCCTTACTTCTGCCCGCAAACACCGTTGTTCGAGATTTCTATACGCAACTGAGGTAACAACATGAAAAGCGATGAGCCGCAAATGTACCATGCGACCGTCGCGGTGAACGCCCCCCTGTCGCAGCCGCTTTTGTACCAGTCAAAAGCGCAGCTCAAGCGTGGAGAGTCAGTTTACGTTCCCCTTGGCCGCCGTCGCGAGCGGGGCGTTGTGCTCAATGGCAACCTCGCAAAGCCAGTCAGTGATTTCGTAGTCCGCGACGTGCTTGGCGCCGATGATGGTCGCCCCATGCTGCCTGACACTTTTTTAAAATGGCTCGAATGGATAGCCGATTATTACGTTTATCCAATAGGACAAGTGACCGCGCTTGCGTTCCCGCCACTAGAAAAGAGCACATCCTCCCGGCAACGCTCAAGAAAGAAGTCCCTTGTTGTAAAGAATGTCGAGCGCAAGCCAAAGCCCACGCTCACAGAGGAGCAAGCGCGCGTTGTAGACGCCATCGCAGTCGATTCAAACTTCGAAACTCATCTTGTTTATGGAGTGACCGGATCCGGTAAAACTGAAATTTATTTTCATGCGCTTGAAAAGGCCCTTCAATTAGACAACGAAACCGGGCGGGGACTTGTATTGGTTCCCGAAATTGCCTTAACCCCTCAGCTTGTGCAGCGCTTTGCCGAAAGATTCGGCGATCAAATCGCCGTTTTGCACTCTCAGCTCACCGATCGAGAACGCACCGATCAATGGTGGTCGATTGTCACCGGCGAAAAGAAAATTTTAATTGGTGCAAGATCGGCACTTTTTTGCCCAATCCCCAACTTGCGCCTTATTGTCGTCGATGAAGAGCACGAGACCAGCTATAAGCAGGAAGAAAAACTTCGTTATCATGCACGCGACTGTGCCGTGATGCTCGGACAATTTCTTAACGTGCCGGTTATTCTTGGCTCGGCAACGCCAAGCCTTGAATCCTGGCACAACGCCAAACGCGGCAAGTATCAACTCCACAAGCTTGAACGACGAGTGGCTGAGCGCGCAATGCCCGCAATTGAAATCATCGATCTCCGCCAAAGCGACGATTGGTTATCTCCAAGGCTTGAGAGTGAAATGCGCGCAGCACTAATGCGCGAAGAGCAAGTGGCGTTGTTTTTAAATCGCCGTGGAGTGGCACGAACAATTTTGTGCGGCGCTTGCGGGCACAACTATCAATGCCCAAATTGCACGGTTTCTCTCACACTACACGGCGAGCGCAACCTCATTTGTCACTTTTGCGACTACCACGAGATGTTGCCTGATCGCTGCCCGTCTTGTCACGAGGGCGAGTTGAAGTCGATTGGTCTTGGCACAGAACAAATTGAACGGCAACTGAAGGACCCGTTTCCCTCGGCTCGCATTGCGCGCGCCGATCGTGACGAAATTCATTCCCGCGAAACGCTTGAAGACCTCATTCGCCGAATGGAGGGGCATGAAATCGACATCCTTGTTGGCACGCAAATGATCGCAAAGGGACTTGATTTTCCCAAACTGACACTGGTTGGGCTCGTACTAGCCGATATCGGCTTTAATATTCCCGATTTTCGCTCAACCGAGCGCGCCTATCAACTCATCACGCAAATGAGCGGTCGGGCGGGCCGCCACCAAGTTGATGGAGGACGTGTTTTAATACAGACATACAATGTCGAACACCCAGCCCTTCGCTTCGCACTCTCAGGAAATTATTCTGAATTCGCCGACAATGAGCTCCTTTCGCGCGAAGAGTCCAGTTATCCACCGTTTTGTAAACTCGCCGCCGTTCGCGTTCTTGCCCGCGACAGAGACCTTG
>DAIDJH010000150.1 GCA_027451425.1 Bdellovibrionales bacterium
GCGGGCTCATTAGCGGCCTCTCTCGGGGGCTATTCGTTCACGGCCACCAACAACAACAATGGCGCAAAAAGCACTTTGTCCGGTTTTGGCGCTTACCATATCGCTTATCACAATCCGATTTGGACGCACCTCGAAGCGGATGTCGGATATTCTATCATCGCGACAAATGGCATTGGTGGCGATCTTGCTTTCGGGTTTGATGTCGGTGTTAACTATTTTCCGTTTACAGAAAATACGGACATCCGATTTAAGTCGAACGGCGTCGATGGAAATTTCGGGAGCGTCTGGCGGCCATTCATCGGCGTCGGGTTTCATCAAAGAAATTTCCAAAGTACCAGCTCGCAATACGCCGGCGCGGGACTTAAAATCGGCACCGAATATGAGTGGAAGAAAACCATGGGGCTAGTTGGTTACGTTCGGTACATAAGTTTGGGCGGCCCGAACCAGTCTCAAGCGAATCAGGCGGAAGTTTTGCTGGGTGTTCTTTATAATCTTTGGTGAAAAATGATACGGCGGATGTGTTACATTTTTATCATCGTGGCTGGCTTAACCGCCTGTTCGAAGGGCTCGAATAAGTTTGGCCAAATCCTCGACAATCCAAACGGTAGTGGTACCGGGACTTCGAGTATTGCGATCACAAGCTATATGCCGGCGTCCGCGTCTGTTACTGTTAAGGAGACTGACACTGAGGCGTTTCTTGTCTCCGCAACCGGGCAAGGAACTCTCCAGTACATTTGGACAGTGGATGGAACAACTGTTGGGACAAACTCTCCTTCTTTTAGCTTAGTCGCGCCAAGTTACACGGTCGCCAACCATACTGTAAAGGTTACGATCAACGACAGTATCGGCACCGCCTCACAAACCTGGAGCGTAAAAGTCAACGGGCCGCCCGTAATTAACACGATGTCGCCAACGGTGAGCACCGTTGGCTTACAACAAAGCACGCCGCTTACATATTCAGTTTCAGCAACAGATCCCAATAATGATACTTTGACGTATGTTTGGAAGCTCGATGGCCAAGCCAACGTGCTGACGTCAACCACAAATACGGTCACCTGGACGCCCACATCCACGCAACTCGGTTCGCACACGGTTAGCGTAGATATTTACGATGGCCCGATATCAGACCCCGGGACATACGACATCAATCAAACTTGGACAACGAACGTAAATAATTTTTCAAATGCCTGTAACAATATGCAAAATTACAGCGAAACAAATACGTCGTGCGTGTTGGTTGGGATTCCCGGCATCGGCGATGGACTCAATCCGCTGACGGCACCATCGAGCTTTTTCATAACTCCATCTGCTTTTGCGCAGACCTCAAATGGCGACTTGTTCATTGCCGACGTGGGGAACGATGTAGTTTGGTACTACAACCTTTATACTTCGCCGAGCGCTACCGTGTTGGGCGTTACTGTTCCAATCAACACGATGAAGGTGGTTGCGGGCGTCGGCCTTGCCTCAAGCGGCAATAGCGCTAGCGCAAAAGCTCTGCGTAACTTTTTAAATTCTCCAAGCGGCCTATATTACGACGGTTCAAACCTTTACATTTCCGACACCAACAACAATCGCATTGTGAAGGTCGATAACACCGGAACTTTTTCAACAATATTAACAGCAGGATGCTCGTCGCCGAGGCAAATTACAATGGTTGGCATTTACCTCTATGCCGCCTGCTACTCGTCTAACATTATAAAAATGATCAACACGTCAACATTGGTGGCGACGACTTTTGCCGGCACTGGCTCGGCTGGCAACCCCGCAAATACCAATCAAAGCACATTCACAGATCCAACCGATGGACTATTGAATGGTCCATACGGAATCACGTCCGACACCTCGGGTGATATCTTTGTAGGCGAATACGGTGGCTGTCGAATCCGCATGTATAACCAAAGCGGATCAACTGTGACTCTTTACGGCGGCTATACGATTAGCAATAACATGCAAAGAATTATTGTCGGCACTTCGGGCGCGCCCAACTGCACACACGTAACAGGCAATGCCGTTTCGGCGGCGAAAACGTATCATGTTCGCAGCCTTTCGTTTGTTTCGTCAACATTACTCACATGGACAGATGACATGAGCACAGTGTCTGGCGTCAATTTTTCATCGACTACGGGCTCTTTGATGGGCGTCTCGATTCCAGCTTATTATGCTGAATCAATGCTCGGCACTTTTTCAGGTTATATTGGCGAAGGTCTGCTACCCAATCAAACAAGATTCAATGTGCCGTATGCCGATATTCTTGATCCAAATACTGGCAATCTCTATATTGCCGACACGAATAACCTACGCCTTCGAATGTTTCAGGCATCAAATAACAAAACAGAACTTGTCGCAGGCACCGGTTCCGTTCGTGGCCAATCAAATGCCGGTCAGGGTCAAGTCAACGCCAATCAAGAAAAAATGTACGGCGTATTCGGCCTTGCAGTTGATCACGTCACAGGTGACATTTTTGTCGCGGACGCTTACAACAATCGAATTCGCGACGTAAACCCTTACGGTCAAGTTTCTCAAGCGGCGGGAACTGGATCAGTCGGTCTTGGCCAAGAACAAGATGCTTACCCTTCGAACGTAACAATGAACCAACCTCGAGGGCTTGTGTTAATTGACTCAACCGCGAGCTTTGGCGGCGATCTCGTTTGGGTCGACTCGCAGAATGACCAAATCCGGCTTTATAACCGAAGCTCAACGGACCAAACTTTTTTTGGCGTCACCGTACCAGCGGGAATGGTTGCGACAATTGCCGGTAACGGCACTGCCGGCGATGCTACCAGCGGATCCGCTCTCACGAACGCATTCAATAACCCAACGGGCGTTACATTTGACGGCACGAACTTGTACGTAGCTGACACGAACAATCATTGCATTAAAATGATAGATCCAACCGGCAACCTTTCTGTCGTTGCCGGGACTTGCGGTGCGGCCGGCAATTTAGATGGCTATGCAGGCACTGGCCGCTTAAACGGGCCGCAGGGTATCGATTATTATTCAAATGGAACCCATCAAGGCATATTAATCGCAGACAGCAACAATGGCCGCATTCGGTTCTACAGAATCGCTGGTACCTCGACCCTCCTTTTCGGCACGGTTATCTCTGTTGGCCAAACAGTGACCATTGGCTGTGGCGGAACATTTCATGACGAAGGTATAAATGCCACGCTGACACCATGTAGTGGAGTCTACGATGTCGCCGCAGTTGGCACACAGGCATGCTTCACGAACATGTACTATCACAATGCTCGATGCATCACTCAAACTGGGCAAGTCAATACCGTTTTGGGCGGCCCCGAGGGCGTGAGCAACACCACTCCCCTCTATGGCCCAGGTGGGTCATTTGCTAACACTGACTATGATCCCCTTAACCCGAATTACACGAGCCAAAATGGAGTCACCGCGTTTTTTCTACCATCACCCATAGCCGAACCCACACTGACCACAAGTTATGGACAGGTCACATTCCCCCACGCGATTCGAGCGATCGACAGTGGCACAATATTAGTCGGTGAGTTTTATCTCGGCCTCATTCGTGAAATTAAATTACCCTAGACGAGTGCAAAAATATGAGATTTAAATCTATTTTTTCTAAGTCCGCACTTCAATATTCTTTACCAACCGACGCCAATAGAAAAGCACCCATTGTTTAAAGAAAATGTAGAGTTTAATAGTTTTGCAGTTGAACTTTTGTATTCGACCTCGGCCAATAAGGACCATTTTCTATCAACTTGTCCAAAAATCAGCTCAACGCCAATTCCTGCCGTATAGCCGGCCGAAAACGCCTGGTCGCTGTAAGGAATTGAATTCAGCGTAACATTTTTATTCAAAGATATAAAATTGTATCCCAAAATGCCGCCGCCTGAGACAAATACGTTAAACCCCTTTTCTCTTCTTCTAATCGGAAAGAAAAAAAGACCAAGGTCGGCATCGCTCCCATAATATACAAAATTGGCTTTTACTGTAGTTGTCGAATCTAAAAAATTTTGACTGCTGTTTATGGTTGAAAAATCCGCCGCAAAATATGGCGCAAAGTATTGCCCCTCATCTAATACCGTTAGTTTTAGGCCATAGCCCGGTGATCCACCGGCAAATGAAAAATCATTTTGCCCCGTATAGATGTTTTCTTGGGCCGATAAATAAGTTTTTGGATATGAGCCTGGCACTTGAGCAAAGCTAACGACACTGAAAAAAGCGATTATAATATTGAAGAAAAATATATAACCCATGCAGCATTTTAAGTTTCACTTGTTTTTAATTTGTTCGATAGATTAATTGAAGGGCATTAGACGAAAGTCTACTCACCCCTCTCGCGCTCACCCCGACTTTTTTATAGATGTTGCGAATTAAAATTCCGGTCTAGGGGCGGTTAAACGAAACTATGATATTCTTCATTCTAAATGTCGCCGATCAGTCGATTAGTATTCTTTTCAAGCACCGCAGTCTTGCTTTTCGCAATATCTAGATGTGCGAATCCCTCCAGTCAAAACTCATCGTCCGGAGGGCCTTATTTGTATGTGGCCACGGGCGCATGTTATTCAGGCGGAGGCAACAACACGTTCACTAATATGACGAGCTCTAATTTCGTTTACAGACTAGATACGGCCACTGGCACAAAGGACATCGTTCTTGCCGATTACAACGCTTCACCCGCACAAGCCGGCGATTCGCCGGTGGGCCTCGCAAATATTGATTCAAATAACATTTACGTATTAGTCGAAAACACCACGATACCTGGCGCCAGACGAATTGAAATTGTGCCAAAAAGCAGTTATGGAACCAGAACTACTTTTAGCAACAACATAACGGCTCTGAGCGCGCAGTTAAGGGACATACTTGCGCTTGCTAATGGCAACTTATTGATTAGCAGGTCCAGCGCCATAGAAGAAATAACAGCTGCAAATGTTCGGATAACTCAAGGCGCAAATCCATTTATATATGCGCCGGCATCACCTTGTGCGACGTCGACAACCATGATGTCTCGAATTTTGACTCTAAATAATGGTAATGTAGTTTTCTTGCATGCGGCCGCATTGCAAAATCGGTTTGGCATAATTTCGGCGTCAGGCTATGAGTCCTCGTCCGATTGCAAAGCGGCACAAG
>DAIDJH010000151.1:0-228 GCA_027451425.1 Bdellovibrionales bacterium
ACATAGCCACGATGCCGTTTGGCGTGATGAAGGCGCTCACGCACCATCCGCTTACTGACAAAGGTCTAGCGCAATTCTTGAAGGATGCCCAAAAGGTGCCACAATTATGAGCGGGGACATCTAAAATGAATCGAATTTGTAGAGGACTAGGCAAATTGTTTTACCTATGGGGAGTTCTTGTCCTATCCGGATGCGCAACTAACGCAATTGAAGTCGATAATCTCAACG
>DAIDJH010000151.1:238-5004 GCA_027451425.1 Bdellovibrionales bacterium
AGGATTTGCAAGTTGCCGCGCATTTGAACATGCCGATCAAAAGTCGCCAAATTAGCACCAACGGTCGAGAATTCTATTCTGATTTTTTTGTAGTCAAGAGAGATGGGCGCCTTCAAGAGGCGGAGAGCGCTCCAGTGAGAGAGCAGGTCCGCGTTAGCATTTTGGGGGATCGTAGACCCTATGACCTTTTGGTAAAGGTTGCTGTCGAGACGCTTAACAACAATGGAGAGTACCAAACCGTTCGTTTTGACAAAGGCCTTGCGCGCGTGATCACCCGGCGTATTCAAAAAACACTCCACGAACGTCTTGAACACCGCAACAGCATTGACGATTTTCGCGCATTCTAATTAGACTATCCATGAGTAGCCATGGATGTGCGCTTAACGGGTCTTTCATCATTGATGTTTTTAACGGCGTGGTTGACCCCTCATAAGTCAAATACGTCAAACTTTCGAAACGTGTTTCGACCGATTACAATTGCAATCAATCAATCTTCTCCTGCCTATGCGGCGCTTGAGGCAGATCGGACTAATGTAGGACTTGTGCAACAGACAAGCCTCGTCGATCGAACGGTCCAGTACAGCCAACTCAAAATACGCCCCAAGCCAAAGCCGATTAGGTTGAGAGGTCTTATTATTTCTAGTCGCAATCCGACCAATCAGCTCAATAATTTCGTTAAAAATATTGTTCCACCGCCGAGCGATATGACGCTCGATCAATACGCGGACTATTTAGTACAAAAAGAATTGGCGAGGCGACTTGCGCAAAAAACGGGCGAACAAACATTAAAAAGTCAGTTTGGCACCCCTATTTATGTTGCCCGAGCGGGCGCTCCCGCAACGACCGGGATCCTTGTCGCAAAGGCTAAAGTTAGAACCGTGGTCTTGTCACATCCGCCGATTTCCGAATACGGGGCGGAGGTGCGACAACCGATCCGACTCCCAGCGAAGCGCTATCATTTTTCTGGCGTTGTCACAATGGCCAATGGAGCCGGATATATAGAGGGGCAACAACAAATTTTGATTCGCCACGAAGTCAACGGGCTAGCGGATTCTCGTGGCAAAATTGATGTTACAAGCGGTCACTTTGCGATCAATACGGATGAGCTGGGCGGTCAAATTGTGGCGGAGGTTCGCGATCAAAGCGGCGCGCTTCTGGCGCGAGGGGTGACCGATCTTCCAGCGGCCCCCATAAAAGCACTTAACATTTTGGTTTCGCCGGTTTTTGCAGGCGCGCAGGGCGAAGTTGTTTCGACCAATGCCCTGGGCAGTCGACAGATTTCGATTCCCGACTCCACTGTGGTCATCGGGGGCATTGATCGGAGGGTTCCGTATAATACTAGAGCCCGGGCGTACACGGATCGTCTTCTTGTGCAACCATCAAATTATTTGGTTGAGGCAACACACGACCGCTACTGGCCATCTATTGAAACGGCCGAAAGCGCTGAAAAGTTTCAAGTTCAACTTTTTCCTGAAAAACTTCTCGAAAGTTTTCTTCAACTAACCCTAAAAAAGTATGCGGCCAGAGATGCTGAAAATTTGGGGCTCATCTGGGGAAAAGTCACAATGGAAGGAGCGCCCGTTGAGGGCGCGAAAGTTCGGATTGTCGGGGAAAACAGCCAAACCCCCGTTTATTTTACGGGTTTTATTCCCGACCTTGCCAGAGACACGACTTCGGCAAGCGGGGAATTTGCATTTTCGGCGCTCGACCCCATTGAGACAGCCGTTCAAGTAACGTTGGGGGCAAAACTATTTTGGCCCGTGCTCCTCCCGATTCGATCTCACACAGTTAGCTATGCCGACTTAAAAATTGAACGCCCTCGCGACGTGGATTTTTATTGTCACGAAGCATTTTCTAACAGGCCGTTGAGTGCGGCGGTGGTTCCTCTCGGAACGGATGAGGAGTTTTATGTTCCCGACCAGGGTGACCGTCGCACAAACCTTCAAACAGTAAAGGGCCTTACGCTCCTTGAGGCAAAAGCGGATGGCAGCCACGCGGTTACGCGACTTGTTTTTCACGCGCACCAGACGGCCGTGAACTTTCCATTTATTCGCAAAGATTGGCTAGAGTACATGGCGCAGAGATCTGGAACGACCAAGCAACAATACTCAACGAGTGCGAGTATGTTCTTTATAACGGGCGACGATTATGATGTGACAATTGGCGCCGGCGGCACGCATTCCATGCAAAAAATTGCCTTTTTCAATTCAAGGGGGCAATACGTTAGTAAACCCGTGGGCGATGGGGGATTTTTAATTTTTGGTCTGCCGCAGGGTTTTCAAACAGTCACGATCACCTCAAACCGCGCCCCAAAAGTAGTCACGCGACTTGTCTATGTAGACAGTTACGCGGTTGCGGTTTCAAGCCTGAATTTAGGATATTAAATTAAAAATCTTGGCAGAGTGGATTTAACCCGCCGAGTGGCGCTGACTGACGTGAAGTTCCGCCTCACGAAGTGCCCGCCCCTTTTTAAGGAGCAGCTGTTCTAGAGCTTGGTCGTCGTGAGTGGGCAATATCAAATAATAACCTTTCGGCAGCAGAGCATTGTTTGATACCGCGTGCTTAAGATCCAAGTTGTAAGTGAGCAAGTCGTCGCTTGAAAGCCCGAGACGGTGGATAAGCGCCTTGGGTCGAGTTCTTCGCTCAAGAGTGACCACTTTAAAATCAGCTGGTGGTTCTGAGGGGTCAAGGTTCTTAAAAATTTCCTTCTGATATTCTTGCGCATGTAAGGCCGCCAAAAAACAAGTGTAGTAGTTGGCGCTTGCAAATTTGAAAGCGCCACCATGGTAATGACGAATCAGCGTCGCCAAATTTTTCGAATGAACAGCTTTAATTGCATCGCGCAACCCATGCCACCCGTGGTTATACGCCGTGATGGCAAGGGGCCAGGATTTGAACTTGTGATAGTTCTGTTTAAACAGTTCGATTGCAACAAGCGACGACTTAAAGGGGGAATTTCGTTCGTCAATTTGATTGTTCACTAGCAAAAACTCACGACCCATATAGGGCATGAGCTGCCAAATGCCACTTGCGCCAGCTTTGCTTTCAGCGCGGATATTGAAACTGCTTTCAACAAAGGGTAAGCGAGTCAGTTCAACCGGCAAGTCATTTGCGGAAAACTCCTTTTCCATAAAAGGAAGGTAGCGGCCGCTTTCTTTTAGACCCGAAATGAAAAAGTCGCGCTGGCCGAGCTGAACACGGACACTGTCAGCGGCCTGTTGATAGACCCACCGGCGTGGTCCGTGAACATGCGAAAGGTCACGGGCCAAAACATACTCGAGACGTGGCATGTGCCGCCTCCAGCCTCTACGGGCAAGAGCAACAAGCGCGCGATGAATTTTATAAAAATCTTCGTGTACAATGCGCTTTTCTTTTGCGTATTTGGCCCATTTGTTCAGGCGCGGCTCATCGAAGATTTTTGAAGTGTCCACGACTTTAAATATTATCCAGGGGTAAAGGGCGTGATGAATAACAAACTGGTGCGAGCCATAGCGGGTGTAGATATCAAACCAAAATTTTGTTCGAAGGCTGAGCGAGCGGGGGATTTGAAAATCTGGAGAAATGCGATGATCCGGGTCGTGAAGAGCAGAATATGGGGCAAACGGTTTTGTCTTTGGCCTGGTCGCCGGCGGATTGAAATGCGGGAGGTCGACCGCGGTTAATTTCGCGAGGGGCGGGGTGGGCTGCAGAGCAAGCGGTGCGTTGTTAGCCGTACCGACCCGCGCCGGTAAGGCAAGGCCTGCGATTATGAAGACGCGAAGCCCGTGTTTGAGTTTAAAGTTGGCACCGATAAGACGCATATATTAGAATGGAGCAAACCCGATGCCAGAAAGTGCGGCCGAATCACTATGATAATATCGCGTCTTTTCAATTAGATAAGAGCGATGTACATATATGAGATTGTCGATAAGTTCGACAGGTGATGGAAAGTTTTTACTGAGATGGGTCAATAATTGGCAATAGAAACAGCCGCGCTCCCAGATTTTTCACGCGCTGAATATACGGCAGTTGTGAGCGATTTGCACCTCACCGACGAGCAAATTGACGATCCAAAATTCCCTTTGTGGAAGAAGTATAAAACGAGGCGGTTTTTCTTCGATGCGGAGTTCGGCCTCTTTTTGGAACGAATTCAAAATATGGCCAACGGCTCTACGGTTGAGCTTGTATTAAACGGAGACATTTTCGATTTCGACAGTGTTGTGACCCTGCCCAACGAACCCCCGTACTATGTAAGTTGGTTGGAGGCGCGTCGCGGGCTTTATCCGCAAGAAGAAAAAAGCGAATTTAAAATAAAAACTATTTTATCCACCCACAAAGAATGGGTCGAGGGGCTCCGCACTTTTTTACTTAAAGGTCATCGCGCCATTTTTACGATTGGCAATCACGATCTTGAATTGCACTTCCCGGCTGTGCAGGCGGCGATCATCGAGGCACTCAATTTGCCAGAACATTTGCGCACGAGCGTCCGCTTTTGTGAGTGGTTTTACATTTCAAATGGCGACACTTTGATTGAGCATGGCAACCAGTATGACCCATATTGCATGACTCAAGATCCCGTAAGGCCATATATAGTGCGATTCAACCGTGTTGAAGTCAGACTCCCCTTTGGCAATCTCACGACGAGATACCTGATCAACGGCATGGGCTTTTTCAACCCGCATTTAGACTCCAATTTTATAATGAGCCCGAGAGAATACGTTCAGTTTTTTTTAAAATACATGCTTCGTGCGCAGCCGGAACTGGTTATCACGTGGTTTTGGGGCTCG
>DAIDJH010000152.1 GCA_027451425.1 Bdellovibrionales bacterium
CTTGAGGCCGCGGACCGGCGGGCGCGTGTAGAAGCCGTCCGCATAGGCGGGGTCCAGTTCCAGCGCCCGGCGCAGCGACAGCAGGAAAACCTTGTTGAAGCTGGCCCGTAACGTATGAATCACCCGGAAAGAATATCTCTCCGTTCGCACCATTCCCGGAACTATCGGGAATTATAGTGTTCGCAGCGATGGGGCCAAGTGGTCCATCGAGATGCCAAACACCACCGATTGATGACCAGGCCGGCGCCCACGATGCATCGAGCTCTTCTGGCGTCACCTGCACGCTGACACTGCCCCCGATGGGTTGCCCATTGTAAGTCGCCTCTAATTGTGTCGCTGTACCCGCATTAACGCCCGTAAACGTCGATGTGAAAACTCCCGTTTGATTGTCAGTCACAGGTGAAAATGTACCTGTACTGCTCCCGCCATTTGCCGTGAACACAACTGTTGGATTGCTGCCAGGTACATAATACAGATTTCCGTTTTGATCGCGAATATTTAAAGTAACAGTGATCGGCCGCGTGCCGAGCCTGGTGGGAATTGGGTAAGTTGAAAAAAGAGGGGTGAATCTCCAAGATGGTAAATGTTGAGTAAACCATCAAAAACAAAGGAGAAGACCCCTATGCCAGTCAAACAAAAAGATATCGAGGAGCGCAAGCAAGAAAATCTGAAATTGCAGGTTGGCGAGCTGAGTCAGCTTAACCTGCCGGGCATGAGCTTGATGAGTCTTTTGCAATTCGGCAGCGGCGCGCTTTTAAAGCACGCAATCGCCGCCGAGATCGAGGCCCATCTGGGGCGCAGTCACTACGAACACGGCGACGAGTTCAAGGGCCACCGCAACGGTCACCAGAAGACACGGCTCGACACACCACTGGGTGTTGTTGAATACGACCGGCCGAAGCTCGCGTACGCCGAGAACTTCAAATCGCAATTTCATGTGCCACATATGCGGCGGCCCGAAGAGTTCGCCGCACAGATAACCGACATGTACATTAATGGGCTTTCGACCCGAAAGGTGAAAGACTCTCTCAAGGCCGTGGTGGGCGAAAAAATTCGCACGTCGCCGTCAACGGTGTCGCGGGTTACGAAGCGTTTGCGCGACGAATTTGCCGAGTGGAAAACTCGATCTCTTGCCAATAAAGACGCTGCGTATCTTTTTCTCGATGCCATTCGCGTCGGCATGCGCATTGGTGGCGCAAACAAAGACGCGGTACTACTCGCGTACGCCATCATGGCCGACGGCACGATGGAGCTTTTAGCTGTCGATCTTGGCCATACCGAGAGCGAGCGCAGCTGGGGCAAGTTTGTAGAAGACCTGAAGGCGCGGGGGCTCAAAGACCCGCTCATCGTTTGCTCTGATGGCAACGCCGGCCTTATCGCCGCCATCGAGAGTCACTTTACCACGAGTTATCGACAACGCTGTGTTAAGCACCGCGAGCAGAACATACTCGACGCTGTTCCGGTCGCTGAGCAAGAGCCCGTGAAAAAAGCGCTGAAACAGATTTTTTACGGCGCCACATCGCTCGAGCAAGCCAAACAGTTCGTCAAAAATTTTCGCCGCGAGTTCGCCAAAAAATATGCGACCGCGACAGAGCGGCTGATGCAAGATCTCGACCAGTGCTTGACGTTTTACCTGTTCCCATCAAACCACTGGCGGCGTATGCGCACGTCGAACAAGCTTGAGCGCCTGAACAAAGAGCTAAAGCGAAGAATGAAAGTAATCGGCCGTCACCCCGACGAGTTAGGGTGCCTGTCGCTCATCTATGCCGTCGCAAAAAAGTATGCAGTCCAACAACAGCAGTACACCGTCACAGAAATTGAACTCGCGATTTGGCGCAGACTCAGAGACGACAAAATCTCAATGCTCAAACAACTCGAACTTGACGTGTGGGTAGCATGACGTTATGAAAGAAAAAATCTTGGCGATTTAACCTCTCGCCAATCTCCACCAAGAGTGAAACGCGGCCAATATTTTTTAGCGATCCCCGATAAGATCTGGCCTGTTTTGACAATAACGAATTCATCTCGTGCCGCATACACGAACTGAGAAGCTCCGAGAATAAGAAAGCTCGTCAATATCCAACGCTTCACAACAGCCCACCTACCTAATGCTTATCGGTATAATATGAGAAATCTATAGATCAAAAAAACTCTGACCCAAATTGAGATTTTCGAACGAATTGAACCGAAATTATCAACACCGAAATGTATTGAAATAAGACATCGTACGGAGTCGATACACGGCTGAACAGAGTCGGCTCTTCGGCGAATCTTGCCCGCAAAAGTCGACTCATGAATTAATAAATAATATTTGTTGCGGCCTTTAGCCTTTGAATGGCCGGTATTCCATGCCCAGATCGCGCGCGACAGGTTCGTATGCCACGTATCCATTATAAACGTTGAGGCCCAAATACAAAGCCCGATCTTTTTTAATGGCCTCTTCAACACCATGGCGGGCCAGCATTGAACAATACTTGTATGTCGCATTGTTGAGCGCATAAGTCGAAGTTCTTGCTACAGCACCCGGCATATTCGGCACAGCATAGTGGATCACGCCGTCGACTTCATATGTTGGCTGAAGATGCGACGTTGGCCGGCATGTTTCAATACAACCGCCTTGATCAACAGCGACATCCACAATGACGGCCCCTTTCATCATTCGAGAAACCATTTCCTTCGTGACCAATTTCGGCGCGCGATGCCCCGTCACCAAAACGCCACCGACTACAAGGTGCGAGCGAAACACTGACTGTTCAATGTTTTGCGTATTTGAGTAAAGCGTGTGGATGCGGCCTTGAAAAACATCATCCAAATATTCGAGACGCTTGTGATTGACATCAAGAATTGTCACATCCGCGCCAAGCCCCACCGCCATTTTTGCAGCATTGATCCCAACGACACCACCACCGAGAACTGTCACATGCGCACGCTCCACGCCGGTCACTCCACCGAGAAGCACGCCCATCCCACCGCGATCTTTTTGTAAATACGTCGCGCCAATCTGAGTGGCCATACGTCCGGCCACTTCACTCATAGGTGTGAGAAGCGGAAGGCTGCCGTCTTCAAGCTGAATCGTCTCGTAAGCAATTGCCTTCACCTTGCGATCACAGAGTGCTTTTGTGAGTTTCGGCTCAGGCGCCAAATGCAAATATGTGTAGAGAATCAAGCCCTCGCGCATGAGATCGAATTCTTCAGGGAGCGGCTCCTTCACTTTCACGATCATCTGCGCTTCTCCCCAAACATCTTTCGCCGTCGGGAGAATTTTTGCGCCCACTTTTTCGTAGGAATCATTCGATATGTGGCTGCCCACACCGGCGTCTTTTTCGACGTAGACCGTGTGCCCTTCAAGCACGAGTTGCCGAACGGATGCGTCTGTTAGACCCACACGGTTTTCACCAATTTTGATTTCTTTCGGTACGCCGATAATCATATGAATTTCTCCCTCTTGAGTCGTGTCTGGCACGAGCTACTTTGTATCAAAGAGCCTTATTTCTATGCCCAGAGATACTGTTCTTCAAGAGGATTTTCAGGGAGGTCGGCCCCGAGCTCGATGACCCGAAAGCTATCGCTTGAGTTTAAAATCTTTGTGACAAGCCGGTTCATCAAATCATGCCCGGCCTTGTATAGCACCACATGGCCCATTAGCGGCAAACCCAGCGTGACAAGATCCCCAAGGGCATCCAGCACTTTATGGCGAACGAATTCATCGTGAAACCGTAAACCGTCGGGGTTCAAAATCATTTCAGAATCCAGTACTACGGCGTTATCCATACTTCCGCCGCGAGCTAGACCTTTGGCGCGTAGCGCTTCTACTTCTCGCAAAAAACCGAACGTTCGCGCTGGCGCAATATCACGGCTAAATGACTGTTCGTTGATGTCGATATCGAGGTTCTGCCGACCGATCTTTGGATGCGGGAACTCAATTGTGGCGGAAATTCGCAGGCCGTTGTATGGCGCGACATACGCGTACTTGCTGTCATCACCGTAATAAATGTTTTGGTTGATGTAGATATATTTTCGCGGCTGTTCCTGTTCGGTCATCCCGGCGCGGACCAACGCATCCAGAAAGATTCTGGCGCTGCCGTCACCGATAGGGATTTCAGGCCCATCCAGCTCAATAATAAGGTTATCAATACGAAACGCCGCCAGAGTCGATAAGCAATGTTCAACCGTTGAAACCGAAAAATACTCTCCACCAAGCGTGGTGGCCAGTTGGGTTGCTTGGACGTGGCGGGCCTTTGCCGCCAATGCCGGCCGTCCCGGCAAATCGGCGCGAACGAAGTAAACCCCGGTATTCACCGGAGCTGGGCAAAAGGTCAGTTTTGTGGGTTCGCCCGTGTGCAAGCCGATGCCTGTGACCTCGGCCCGTTGACGAATTGTTCTTTGCAAAAACATCTAATTAAAATTCCTATACAAATTAAATGCCATTCCCCACATCCGCAGCTCCCCTCATTTAATGCGTACCCACGTGCAGGTGTTCGACTGGACGTGTAGCGCAAAAACAACAAGTGTGTAATACCCCGCACACCCTTAACTTTCAAGCGTCTCGTTCCGATACATTTAGTGATGCGAAATCTATGGTGTTTTGTTTTCATCATTGCCGCGTGTGTTCTTATTGGATTATTGTGCGGATGCGCGTCGGATGAAAACTCTTACATATCAGAATACCCGGGCGGTCCGCGCACGGCCCCAGCCGCATATTTGGTCGATAGCTTTTCCGTCGATGTGCCGCTGCCAAAAGATCAGAAGGGGCCACAAGTGCCTTTTTATTTTAAGCAATGCGAACAAGTCGGCCAGAGAGATTTTTATTCGCTGACATCGTACGAATGCAACTACCCCTATTAAAAAATCCGGTGTACGTGGAGCCGAAAAGGCAGGTTTTGCGTGCGTACTATTTTAGTTTCATTTTTTTTCGGTGTGGCGTGTGGCGCAACCGTTTTAGGTTCGACGAAAAACCCCTATGACGAAGAGTGCGAAGAAACGCTAACCCATTTCTCGAC
>DAIDJH010000153.1 GCA_027451425.1 Bdellovibrionales bacterium
ATGATTCACGCCATAGACGACTGTGAGATCGGCACCTTTTGCAGGAGCCGACACGATCACGCGCTTCGCGCCCGCTTGCACGTGCTTCATGGCGTCTTCTTTTTCGGTGAATTTGCCCGTGCACTCAAGAACGAAGTCGACGCCCAACTCCTTCCACGGGAGTTGTGTCGGATCTTTCAACTTCGTGTAACGAATTTTTTTTCCGTTCACGGTTAAGCTCGCCTCGTCGCATTTCACATCCGCTGGAAATGTGCGATGGGTACTATCGTACTTCAAAAGATGCGCCGAGGTTTTGGCTTCGCCAAGATCGTTGATGGCCACAACATCGAACTTCTCAAATCCGGCGCGAAAAAGAATGCGACCAATCCGACCAAATCCATTGATTGCTATTTTGGGCTTTGCCATTACGAATGCTCCTTTTAATATTCGCTGGAACTTTTACTGCAATTTTTTAAATAACGCACGTGCATTTTCGTTCGTCGCACGTGCCAACTGTTCAAGCGAAATTCCCTTGAGATCGGCCACGACTTGAGCCGTATGCACCATCAACGCGGGCTCGTTTTTTTTGCCGCGATGAGGTACCGGGGCGAGAAATGGCGCATCCGTTTCAAGGTGAAGTCGATCAAGTGGAATGTTTTTCACCACTGAACGTAAAACGTCAGCGTTTTTAAACGTCACCACTCCGCTAATCGAAATATTGTAGCCAAGCGCCAACCCTTCGTCGGCTAGCCATTGCGTTCCGGTAAAACAATGAAGCAGTCCGCGAACTCGCCCCTGAAATTCACGTAGGATTTCGGCGGTATCCGCTTCGGCATCGCGCGTGTGAATTTCAACCGGCATATTGAATTCCGCCGCAATCGCCATTTGTTTACGAAAAACTTCGCGTTGAACCGCGCGCTCCGAATGAGAATAATAATAATCAAGACCGATCTCGCCCACTCCTACAATACGGGGGTCGGCAAGATGTGCTCGCATATAGCGTTCGTCGGCATCAGTAAAATCTTTCGCATCGTGCGGATGAAACCCCAGCGTGCCGAACACCCACGGCGTAAGCCGCGTGACCATGTCCACAACACGCGCATGATCGTCACGCCCCGTGCCGATTGTAATCATGCGCTCAATACCGGCCGTACGCGCAGCCTCAAGCACCGCCTGCTCGTCGCGTTCGAGCATGTTGATGTGCGTGTGCACATCAGTCCACGTGACAGCCATAAACCAAATTCTCCAACGTTAAAGCGACATCGCAATTGCCCTGAATATCCCGCTCTGCGCGGACGATGAGTTCGCTAACCGTCGACAGTCGCGCACGCGAAACAGATTCAAAATTATTGCCATGCGCCCATGCATCACGAAGAGTTTCAAGCCACAGTTTGAAATAAAGAAGTGCCGCTTCACGACCGTTGACCCGTTCGCGCAAACGCGAAATCGCCGACTGCGGCGAACCGAGCAGCACCTCGCGCAAATCCTCGCTGGCCTGACCACGCGTCTCACTATCCAAATCTTCGCGGCCAATCGCCGCATGTTCTTCGTGCGTGAGCAACCCAAATCGTACGACTTGGCTGCGGGAGCGAATCGTACCCAGCACCGCATCTCGACTTGTCGTAAGTAAAATGAAATGCGTGCGCGGCGGCGGTTCTTCGATGGACTTCAGAAGAGCATTGCCCGCCTGCGCGCCCAATTTTTCAGCATCGTCGATAATAACCACACGGCCACGACCCAAAGCCGATAAACTTAAACTATTAACTATCTGACGTGCCGTTTCGATTTTAATCACCGCGCCTTCCGGCTCCACGAGAATCAACCCTTCGCTTTGGCGATTGGCCACCCGTAAACATGCCGGGCACGCGCCACATGCCGCACGCGAACGTTCGCACAAAAAAGCCTGAGCAACACCGAGCGCCACCATTTTTTTGCCCTGATTTTTAGCGCCGATAAATAACCAACTCGGAGGCAAACGATCAGCCTCCACCGTCTTTAGAAGCCGCTCCACCACACGCCGATGCCCCACCACTTGATCAAGCACGCGTCGCGACTGTTCGCTCATGGCCACCACCCGCGATTTTTAAATTCCGCAACTAATTGGGCGCACAGTTCAACCGCCGCTTGCCGCGCATCGAGCACCATCCATTCAGCCGGGTTTTCTCGCGCCAACGCCAAATAACCTGCACGAACGCGCTCGTGAAATTCACGCGCTTCTCGTTCGAAACGATCGAGTTTTCGCCCCTCCATACGACGAAATGCGTCTTCGGCACTCAAATCAAGCAAAATCCAAAGATCGGGACGAACGTGATCTGTGGCGAAGTCGTTGAGCCAATCAATATTTTCACGCGGGAGCGTGCGCCCGCCCGCTTGAAATGCAACCGACGAAGCCGTGTACCGATCGCACAAAACCCATTTTTTTTCGGCAAGCGCCGGACGGATCACCCGCTCAACATGCTGAGCACGCGCCGCTTCGTACAGCAGAAGCTCGGCACGAGGGACCGGCGCGTCACCAGTTGTGCGCAAAAGTAAATGACGAATTTCATCACCAAGGGGCGTACCGCCCGGCTCACGCGTGATAACGAAGGCCTGGCCTTTGGTCGTTAACTGCGCTGAGATTTCTTGGATCAACGTCGATTTTCCCGAGCCGTCGAGCCCCTCAAATGCGATTAGTCTCATAACATATCTCTTGTACTCAAATGGGATGGGAATTCAACCGAACATTATATGTATGACCGCGGCCAAAAAAATGAAAGTTCGCACACCCGAAAAAATTCGCGTGCTCATTGCCGACACGGATTCTCTAACGGCACGCCGAACGTTCGAATTCTTGACCCAAAACGGATTCGATTGCCGCCTCAGCGCTGATGGCGCGGACGCTAAAAAACAGCTCGTATCGTGGCGCCCACGCATACTGCTGGTCGACCTGTTACTCCCTACGACGAATGCATTTGAAATTCTTAAATTTACCCAAACAGAACCGGCGCTAAAAGGACATCATGTGGCCGTGCTCGTCATGTCGGGGCACAACAACACGCAAAATGTACGCGAGGCGTATGAGCGCGGCGCACGCGATTTTTTGGCGCGCCCAATTATGTTCAAAGATCTACTTACGCGCGTCGTGTTTCACTGCCGCGAACCACGCGAAGTTCAAAACAATAATAATGTTCAAAAAGACGCGATGCGCCTTGCTGACCTTGTTGTTACACAGGCTCTACAACCCATGACATTTGAAGAAAAACTGTTCGGAACCACCAAAATGGCCGCGCTCAAAGTCGGCGCGCTTCGCTGCTCAATTGTACAACAGCTGACCTACGAAAAAGGTGTCGTGCTTGCTTCCAATGACAAAAAGGATATTGGCGGGCTCGCCCTCGATTTGACAAAATACCCCGAAATTCAACTGACCGTGAACACGGGCAAAACGATCGTTATTGACAACTTGTCAGAGAGCCGCGCGTTGAGCCGCATCCGTGAGAATTTTAAAGATATCAACTTTAACTCGCTCGTGGTGTGCCCGCTCTATTACCATCAAAAGCCATTCGGAGTAATTTCGACCCGCATGCCGGTAAATTGCACAAAAGTACCCGACGCCGACATTCAATTTCTTGAATTTGTTGCCAAAGTTTTGAGCCTCTACCTTTCTACCGTTGAACCGCGAATTCTCGGCCAGTACGGCCTTATCTCGGCTTAAGCAACACCCTGATTGAACGCACGTTTTTTGTAGACGGCGCGCGTAAACTCTCTTATATAAATTCGAAATCCAATCAAAGACGCATGGCAAGCGCACGGCTGAGGAGACAGCGATGATTTTATTCATTTCGGTTATTCACGTTTTGACGGCGTTACTGCTGATCGTTGTTGTTTTACTCCAAGACGCAAAAGGCGGTGGAGCGTTTGGCATTGGCGGCGGCGGCGGCTCCAACCAAATTTTGAGTTCAACGGGGACCGCCAATTTTCTGGTGAATCTTACGCGTGGGTTAGCCGTATTGTTTGCTGCGACGTCGATCACCCTCACTTATATGACCACAACTCACACCGGTAGCGTGACGGATAGCTATGTCCCACCAGCCGCCACAAAGGCGGCGGTACCAGCCGCTGCCCCAACCGTGCCAAAAGCGCCGTCACCTAAAAAAGGCAAATAAAAATGCGGGTGGAGGGGGCGTCCGCAACCATCACTTTGGTCTCTGCAGTACTCGCTGGCGTTGTTATTTACTATTCGCGCCCAATCACAAAAAAATTCGTCAATTGGATGAGCGACCGCACCTATGCCAGTCAGACGTCAGCCGACAATTTAATTCTTGCCACGGTAGAAAGCGTAAATGGCTCGGTCGTCATTCGTCGATTGAGCGAACGAAACGGCGAAACAGCCCGGGCACAAACTCATTCTCCGATTTATCATCTCGATCAAGTTATAGTGGATCGAGGCGCCAATACGATTTTGCATTTTGCCTCTGGCTATCGCCTAAGATTTTTGCCCGACACAGAGGCGACCATACAGTCCTATCGCCCCAAACAAGCAGGCGCCCCGGCCCTGGTCACGATCACCAGCGGGGATTATCAATTGCTCTCGCGCGGACGCGAAGGACAACTCTTCATTGCTTTGAATAACCAAATATTCGCCCCTGAATTTCGGCCGCCGACGATTGAAGCTCCTCATCTTTTGACCAATGTGCAACCCGCATCATCACTTGGCGCAATAGCGGCATCCGATGAATCCAGCGAACCGGATAAACTTACGGTAGACGGACGCGAAACCCTCTCAAACGAATACATAGAACGAGTCATGCGGCAACAGGCGGGCGCGTTTCAACACTGCCAAATGAATAGCATTCGCGATAATTTGGCGGTTCAGGGCTCTCTGTTATTCAGTATGACTATTAGTCCTACCGGGCAGATCACCCACCTGCATGTGTTGCAAGATATGCTCAACAACAAAGAACTCCTTGAGTGCACGCGCTCCGTGCTTGAGCGGTTACAATTCGA
>DAIDJH010000154.1 GCA_027451425.1 Bdellovibrionales bacterium
AACCGCCGCGACAATGCCGAGCGCGAGACAGCCGACCATCGCGCCAGCCGCCAGGGCCAGGCTGAAGCGTCGCAAGCGGGACGCACTGGCCGCGGCTAGCAGTGGAACGAGAACGAGCCACTTCAATTGCCGAGGCGGATCCCGTTGATCGGCGGTGAGCACGAGGACGCCAAGAACGATCAGCAAAAGAGCCACGGCCAGTCGGGAGAGCGTCTCGGCGCGTAAGTCGTCGCCGAATCGCCGATTCTTCGATCTTGTGGTTACCGACAATAATGATTTTCTGAATTATTTCACGAGGCTCAGGTACAACCGCACGCGCGACCTTGTGGCGCTTGTGCCGGTAATGTTTACGATATTTATGATGCTTCGCCGCCCAAACTGGGCCGGATAGCACCAACAACGTCGCGATCAGCGAATAGCCCAACAGTTTCAATTCCAATGCCCGTCTTTTAAAACCATTCGCCGCGGGAAACGCGACGCGAAATTTACATCATGTGTTACAACAATGAGCGTGATACCAAATTTTAAACGGAACTGAAAGAAGAGTTCCTGGATTTGCTCACTATTTTTGGTATCAAGGTTGCCCGTAGGCTCATCCGCTAGAAGGATTTTAGGGCGTTGAACGAGTGCCCGCGCGACTGCAACGCGTTGTTGCTCGCCACCACTTAGTTCTGATGGGAAGTGATCCTTTCGATCGGCGACCCCTAACAGTTGTAACAGTTCAAGAGCTTGTTCACGTGCCTGAGCCTCCGATTGACCGGCAAAACGCACCGGCAGCATCACATTTTCAAGTGCCGAAAACTCCGACAGTAAGTGGTGAAATTGAAAAACAAACCCCACCTCTTTGTTGCGAAACCGCGCCAATCGCTCATCGGATTCTTTCGCCATATCCGTTTCGTTGAACAGTACGCGTCCTTCGGTTGGACGGTCGAGTGTCCCCAAAATATGAAGAAGTGTGCTTTTACCCGCGCCCGACGCCCCTAAAATACACACGGCTTCGCCGGGATAAACCTCGAAATCGACTGTTTTCAGCACTTGAAGGGTCGAATTGCCTCGATCGTAACTCTTACTGACCTTTTCAAGACGCAAAATTGGGTCACTCATAGCGTAGCCCCTCAACAGGATTGAGCTTCGCTCCCCGACGCGCCGGCGCGAGTGTCGCCAAATAGCAAATAATCACCGTCACGGCCAAAATGACCAACATGTCAGATTTTCGAATTTCAAGATTCACATGGTCGAGCTTATAGACTTTACCGGGGAAAAGTCCATAAACGCTTTCAAGCTTGAGAAAAATTTGGCAGCCGATCCAACCAAGCAGAACGCCCAGCAGAGACCCCGCCGCACCGATACCCAAACCTTGTGTGCTAAACAATCGACGAACGAATTTTTCGCTCACTCCCATCGCTCGCAAAATACTGATTTGGGAGTAGCGTCGAACAACAATCAAATAAAGCGTACTTGCGACGTTGAATGCGGCGGCGATCTCCATCAGTAGAACAATGATGAAGATGACCGCCTTTTCGTAGCGCACGGCTTCAAATAAATTTCGGTTCGGATCCCGCCATGAGCGCACCCAATAATTCGGCCCCAAATCGTCTTCCAGATGTGTTTTCGCCGCAAGCGCATCTTTGGCGCGCCCCAAGCGAAAACGCCAGCCCGAAATTTTACCCGGCATTTCGCCGAAACTCTGCGCCGACTTTAAATCTGTAACAATGTATCGCTCATCGAAATCGGAGCGCCCCAAGTCGAGTACGCCTTTTACCACAAACTTTTGCGCTTTCGGGCGAAAACTGTCGATGGAGTTTTCACGCGACACGGGGATGACCAAACGAAACACTTCACCGATCTTGAGTTGAAATTTACGCGCGATCCCTTTGCCGACAATCGCGGCAGGGATAGCACAACCTTGTTCACGGCAACTTTCGCCTTGCGCATTTTCTCCGTACAGATCAAAACGCCCGCGAACGATTCGTCTTTCAAGCATCACGACCTTCGACATTGAGCGCGGGTCAACTCCTTCAAGCATAATCCCTGAGAGTTTTCTTTTATGAACCATCAGCCCCTCGACCATGAGAAACGGCGTCGCCGCCTTAAACGTCGGCAAAACTGATTTTATTTTCTCAAGGGTCGCCCGTTCGTCGTTCGGATCGTCAAACCCGCCGCGCCGAACGATCATGAGGTGGCCCTCCATGTTAATGAGCGTGGTTTTGAGCGTCGTTTCGTAGCCACTCACCACGGCCATCGAGATCATGAGTGCGGCCACGCCCAAAGCAATACCCAAAACCGCGAGTACAATGTTCGGATTTAAAAAACGCCGGCGCTCGCGCAGATAACGCCACACCATCCAAACTTGCAGCCGGTTCATCGTGCCCCCTCGTTGATCATGCGTTCACCCGCACTTGCGACTTGAGATAGGCTTCGATCACGGGGTCAAGTTCGCCGTCTAAAACAAGATCGGGTTGGCTCGACTCCCACGACGTGCGGTGATCTTTGACCAGTTGATAGGGATGCAAAACGTAGGAACGAATTTGGCTGCCCCACTCGTTCGCCTTTTTTTGCGCGTCAATGTCTTCTTTGTCTTTCTGCAATTTTTTAAGCTCAAGCTCGTACAGCGCCGCCCTGAGCATTTTCATGGCGCGATCGCGATTGGCATGCTGACTGCGCTCGTTTTGACAGGCAATCACGATCCCCGTCGGGATGTGCGTGATTCGCACCGCCGAATCGGTTTTGTTGACGTGCTGACCGCCCGCTCCGCTTGAACGATACGTGTCGATGTTGAGATCTTCGTCGCGAATAACGACCTCGACTTCGTCTTCAACTTCGGGCCACACCATCACCGAGGCAAAGCTCGTGTGTCGACGGGCATTAGCATCAAACGGGCTGATGCGCACGAGACGATGCACGCCGGTTTCAGCTTTGAGATACCCATAAGCGTAAGGGCCCTGAATGTTGAGCGTCGCCGACTTGATCCCCGCTTCTTCGCCGAAGTTGATCGACATCACCTCGACGCGATAACCTTTGCGTTCCGCGTAGCGCGTGTACATTCGCAGGAGCATCTCGGCCCAATCTTGCGCTTCGGTGCCGCCCGCTCCCGAATTGATCGCAAGATACGTATTCATCGGATCGAGCCGCTGACTCAAAAGGCTTTTCACCTCAAGATCGCGAATCGTCGCCGACATTTTCTGACATTCGCCTTTAAGCTCCTGAAAGAGTTCGTCGTCTTGGCTTTCTTGAACCATTTCAAGCATGACATTCGCGTCTTCGTGCTGTTTCTTTAGATTTTCGTAGTCTTCAACCGACTTCGCGAGAATCGCCTTTTCTTGGTTGATTTTCTGCATCTCACGGTGGTTGTTCCACACGTCGGGGTTTTGCGCTTGGTTGTCTAACTCATCGAGCCGCTTACGCTTGCGATCGATGTCAAAGATACCTCCGAAGGTCGTTCACTTTTTCGGCGATGGCGCTCAAGCTACTTTTTACGTCGGCGAGCTCTGTTACCAGAGACATTTGCGGATTGACCATTTGCAACTTCCCTTTGCCGGCGATTCGGCGCTCTCATATTTGCAAAAATTCGATCTTGGATACGATACATAGCACGCGCGGCCTTGTCACTTTTTTCATGCTCATAACCGAGCAAATGCAAAATCCCGTGAATCAACATGTAGAGCTGTTCATCACGATAACTGAGCCCATGCTCTCTCGCTTGCCGCTCGATCACCTCGGGGCAAAACACCAGCTCCCCAAGACTCTCTTCTTCTATGGGAGCAAAACTCAAAACATCAGTGGCTCTATCTTTACCTCTAAATCGTCGGTTGAGCGCACGGATTTCGTCGGCGTCAACAAATACACAGGTGAGTGTTGATTCATTGTTCGCCCTTGACCACGCTGATCTCGGCAGTCGCCGCGCAATTTCAGTAACCTGCTCGGCGAGCCACCGCTGCGACGGCACTGACGAGCGGTTCGGGTGCGATTTTTTTGACCGCGTTTTTTTTGATATTTTTACGATTTTCACTCAGCGTTTTTACCATGGTGCAGAGCCACTTACAAAAGCGAAAAACCGCCAGATAATGAAAGTAGAGGTCGCGTTGAAAATATTGTCAAGCACTGGTGAGCATTTCGGCCGGTTAAGCGGCATCAACTTCACGTGAACGTTGACTGTGAATGACTTCTACGCGAGATGCGACAAGCGCCGCCGTAAAGCTCGCCACAGCAATAACAGGGACAAGAGTAAATCCTGAAAGCGCGGTGAGAATCAACGTCGTAGCAATCGGCGTTTTTGTCACGGCCACATTCACCGCGGCCATGAGCGATACTATGGCCACCGCAGCGGGAACGGCCGGTACAACCAGCGAAATGCCAAGTCCCAATGCCATGCCAATAAAAAATAGCGGGAAGATAAACCCGCCACGAAAACCAAAATGCAAAGTGAAACCGATGGTGAGCATTTTGAGTGCGGCCAATATGAAATAATGTATTGCCCCGCCCGAAGCGTGAGTCAGAATATCCTGAATTTGAAACTCACCCCAAAACAAAGTTTCAGGATAGTAAACAGCGACCACGCCGATGAGAATTCCACCCAATAGCCCAAGTGCGATTGGCCATTTTGAAAATGGATGCGCCAATTTTTCAGTGAACGAAAACAGGACGGCAAATAAACTCCCCACGCCGGCGCCAATCCCACCCAAAATAACTGCAAACAATAAATCTTTGTATGAAACCGCGTGTAATGTCGGGATTGAGTATATCGACCCTTGCCAACCAAGGACCGAGCGAAAAACCAAAAAACCAATCACCGCCGCCAAACATGAGGGGAAGAGCGCTTCGTGGTACTCAAGTCCGCGCTTATGCGGAATTTCAAGCGCGAAGATCGCGCCGCCGATCGTGAAGCCCCAGGCACCGGCGGCGGCCACATCGCGGATCTGCTCGAAGCCCACGATCGAGCCCGCGACGATCACCGGACCGCGG
>DAIDJH010000155.1 GCA_027451425.1 Bdellovibrionales bacterium
AGGCCATACCGCTAACGACGGCATAAAAAAATGCGGCTTGAAAATTCGTAAGATGCAAATCCTTTGTGACATCGGGAAAGAATGGTCCGCGAATATTATCCAACGTACCTAAACAAAACATAGTGACATAAGCCGTGGTAATCAGAGGCCAATTGATCCGCTTCATTTCTGGCACACCTGACACCAATAGGTCGAGCGGCCGGCGAGCGCGCGCGATTGAATGACGGTCGAGCACGCATAACACGGCAATTTTGCGCGGCCATAGACCTGTAAACGATTTTTAAACCGGCCGGACTGACCGTTCACCGATCGATAATCCCGCAACGTCGTCCCGCCACCGCCAATTGCCGCACGCAATATCTCTCGCACCGAAGTCGCTATCGCCCGCCAATCTTTCATGGAAATCCGCTCCACTCTGCGCAGAGGTCGAACTCGGGCTCGATACAATATCTCCGACGCGTAGATGTTACCGATGCCCACCACAATCTTCTGATCCATTAAAAAATTTTTGACTGGAATCGAGCGCCCAGACGAAAGCGCGCGAAGCTTTTCGGCGTCGAAGTCAACGCCCAGAGGCTCCACACCCAGGTGACTCAGCCACGAGCAATTGCCCTCACTGCCGCGCGGAACAATTGTAAGCAAACCAAATCGCCGTGGGTCATTGAAAACGAGCTCACGACCGTCCATCAAATGAAAACTCACATGATCGTGTTTGCGGCGGACATTTGATTCATTGAAAGTCCACGACCCCGTCATGCCGAGGTGTGAAATCAGCGTGTGCTCGCCAATGTCGAACAGCAGGTACTTCGCACGTCGGCGAATTTTATCCACTTGTTGCCCGACAACCGCTCGCGCCAATTGCCTCGGAATGGGCACGCGCAGATCACGGCGCCGCAATTTCACGGCATGAATTTGCGAACCGACCAGGTTTTCAGCCAAACCTTGTCGAATAGTTTCAACCTCTGGGAGTTCGGGCATGGCCCCTTAACTGCCTGACGACAAAGACTTAATCAAGTTGATTGTTCCTTATCCGGGCTAAAAATAACCACTTGCCAGCCCCATCGCAATTCTCGACACTAGCCCCATGAAACCGCAAAACCCCTGGTGGTCTCTCCTATTCAATATCGTTTTGCCAATTGTTATACTCCGCCAAGGGCACCGCTTCGGAGCTTGGGGGCCAACTGTAGCGGTTATTGTGGCAATTTCGCTCCCGCTTATTTACGGCACAATCGATTTTTTCAAGCAAAAAAAAATAAATTGGATTTCGCTTATTGGACTACTTAATGTCGGGCTAACAGGCGGATTTGCCCTGCTCAAACTGCAGGGGCATTGGTTTTGGATCAAAGAAGCGACATTCCCGCTAATCATAGGCATCGCCATTCTCATCGCCAATCGGCTAGGTCGGCCATTTTTGTGGAGCCTATTTTGGAATCCGCACATTTTTCAAACCGATCGAATCGAGCGTACCGCCCGTGGATCAATCGAAGATCTAAAAAGCCTCTTTGCGCGAGCCACTGATTTTTTTTCATTGTCTTTTTTTATCAGTGCGTGCGCCAATTTTTTATTGGCTACGCGAATCTACCGACCGATTGATCCGCATTTGTCGACATCAGCGCAGGCGTCCCTCCTCAACGCGCAAATCGCGCATATGACATGGGCCGGTTATCTTATGGTTGCTCTCCCCATGATGCTTTTTTCTGGTGGAGTGTTTTGGTATTTAATCAAAAGCCTTGAGCGCCTCACGGGCCTCAAATTCGATGAGATTCTAACAGCTCATTGACTGTCTTGATCTAAGTCAAATTCGACATCTTCAGGTATATGCCAAATTCTCGCCACCTCACTGCGAATCTTGTTACGTCTCTCGATGTAACGCTCGCGTTCCTCTTCGTAAATCTGAGCGCGGCGCTTGAGTTCCAATTCCCATGCAGTACGGTCTTGCTTCACTTCGGTCTTCCGATTTTTCACATACTCTTCGCGCACGAGCCTGTGCTTTTCCCATCGTTTTTTTCGCTCAACTCGCATCTCGACTTCGGCTTGCTCGCGCGCGCGATCTGCGGCGTCTTCAAGATCTAATCGGTGATAAAAATCGAGTACGCGGGCCTTTAAAACCTGAATCTGCTTTTGAACCACATCATTTTGCCAGGACTGGCTCGTGTTGCGGCCCGCATCGGTTGTCCGAGAATTGCCCCCCAAGGCCCGCGAGCCCACGCCGAGGGTTATCACCGAAAATAAAATAGCCAACAGTTTGCGCACCATTTCAGTATCGCCGACCGGAATGTCTATGCCAAATCCGGGTTGATTTGACTCGACTAAGAGCCTAAATTAATCCCTTTACCTCGAGGAGCAAAGCACCCACATGCAACACTTGATCGAATTTGCGGTTTTCTTCGGCAAAGTTTTAACCATTTTTGTCGCCATCGCCGGCATTATTTTTGTCATCGCCGGATTGGCTTTACGATCTCGAATGAAACCCGATTTTCAAGTAGATGACGTCAATGAAAAACTTGATGAATTCGAGCGGCACTTGGGCAGCGTCGTTTTCGATAAAAAGACCCAAAAAGCGGTGGAGCGCGAACAAAAAGAACAGCGCAAATCCAAAGATGAAACTCACTCCCGAAAAATTTTTGTGCTCGATTTTGAAGGTGACATGGACGCGAGCAGCGTGAAAGAACTTCGCGACGAAATCACCGCTATCTTAACTGTTGCCCGAAAAGGCGACGAGGCCGTTATCTGCATTGAAAGCCCCGGCGGAACAGTTCATGGCTATGGGCTTGGTGCAGCGCAAATCCTGCGGCTTAAAACCGCTGGCCTCAAAGTCACGGCATGCGTTGATAAAATGGCGGCGAGCGGCGGCTACATGATGGCCTGCACGGCTGACAAAATTATCGCCGCGCCATTTGCAATTATTGGATCAATCGGCGTTTTGGCCATGGTTCCGAACGTCCACCGGCTTTTGAAAAAATACGACGTCGATTACGAAGAAATCGCGGCGGGCGAGTATAAGCGAACCGTCAGTATGTTCGGCGAAATCACCGATAAAGGCCGCGCGAAATTTCGCGAACAGATCGAAGACACGCACGTTTTGTTTAAAAGTTTTGTCAACTCTCACCGCCCACAAGTCGACGTAACCAAGGTCGCAACCGGCGAGTATTGGTATGGCGTGCGTGCGCTCGAACTGAAACTTGTCGACGCGCTCGGTACTAGCGACGAGTATCTTTTTGAACAACGTCGTAGCTCTCGGATTTTCGGCATTAAGATTTTGCCGAAGAAAAAAATAAGCGAAAAATTACAGGAACTGCTCGGAGCGATTTCTACAAAAGTGGTGGATCGAATTCTCAACGCAATGGCTGCAAATTCGGAGCACCCCAATCTCCGCTGATCGCAAACTTGCGCCGTCTTTTAGCACTTGGGGGCACGCCGGGATCAATGACCGTCAGGCGACCCGAGAGATTATTGTTTGGATCCCACTCCCCGGACGACTCAATAAGCTTATGTGAAACCGACGTTTTTGCGTTCAACCTTGCCCATTGACCGCCCATCGAGTTGACCGTTACATCAGCGCGAACGTTCGCCAAATCGGTCGATGCAACCTCTTGCACAAATTCATTCCATTGGCTGCCAAGTTGCCATGATTTCGCTTGAAAGTGACCGACAAACCGGTTCATCTGAAACGATTTAATCTCAATTGTCGCATCGAGGGATGCATCGCGCATCATCTCATTCCAAATAGCCCTCTGAACCGTTTGGGATAGATCTAACCTACTTATATTCATTTGAATTTTTCCTTCGCCGCTTGACGAAATATCAAACGCCGCCACTCCATTCATATGACCGTCTTCAATTTGCGCATTCTTGACGCTGCCATCAAAATGATCGGACTTTAGATTTAAGATCATATCGATGGATTTGATCTTTTGTTTGGCATTATTGTGAGCGTTGGATACGTACACCGAAAAATCATTGAGTCTGCCATCAAGTGCCATTTGGTTAGCCCCCGTTAAAGTCAGATTTCCCGTGAATGCCCCGAAGTTCCCAACAACTGCGGTGGTCGAACCGAAGGTAACAGGACCAATACCGGAGGGGCTTAGGCCAAACTCACCCAACCATTTTTGTACATTAATTCCATCCAATCGCCAGCGCAACGGAAACGGCTTTTGAATAGCCACAGTCGGCGATTCCAACCGCCAATCCCCCAAATCCCCGTACATTTCGCATTTCGAGGTTTGCAACTGGCCCTTATACAACGCACGGATGTCACCGCCATATGATAGCCCACACGAGAACCATTCATCGTGCAAATGAGCGTGAAAATTCGATAACACTCCCCAATGAGTTGTCAGATCGAGTAAACCTTGTAGCGGCAAGTCCGTAAAATTGCCGAGAAGGCGCAGCTCGCCGCTGTCAATTCTCCAATCCGCGTCGGCTGTGATTTGCCCCTCCTTCAAATTGCCTCGACCACCTATACGCACGGAATTGGCCTTGATTTCAGCGCCCATTCGAAATTCACCAAATGCGGCTCGACCAATCCAGGGGCGGCCGAGTTGGATATTGGCGCGAACGGTGGCTTGACGATGATCGGCATCAAAATTCGCTCGAAAATTATCGGCCCTTAAAATTTTTTGATTGTCAGCATTCAAGAAATCAAAACGGTTGATTTTCAAGGCCTCAAGAACATCTGTGGTTCGAACAATTTCAATATTCCAACGGTCATGAAAAAACCGCTCGAGAATTTCGATTTTGTCAGCATCATCCGCTTTGGAAGTAAATCGGCAAACCGGCGACGACCAGTGCAGTTGCAAGTGCCGCGCCGCCACCACGCCGAAGCGCGCTTTTTTTGCAACAATAAGCGGAATAATTTGTAGCGGGACCACCACGCGGTCTGCCGTGATGGCAGCACCCGTGATACAAGCATCTTTGGCTTTGATTGTGAGCCCATCCAGCTCGATAGCAA
>DAIDJH010000156.1 GCA_027451425.1 Bdellovibrionales bacterium
AGATTCGGGCCATCGACAAGTTTCATTTTTGAAATCGGATATGAGCCGACAGAGGCCTCCATTGTGTCGAGAGGATCATGCACGTGGTCAACTGTCACGTTGAGGTGAACTTTCTCAACGTGCGCGCTGGGGAAGTCTCCACTGACATCGAGTACGGCGGGTTTTCCAACAATCGTGGGATCGGTTGTTACGTTAGTGAGCGATCCTGAAATATTGCCCGAGAAACCTGAGGCGGTTGCGCTAGAACTGATATCGGCGCGTTTTAGCCAAAAAAGCGGATAGCCGGTTGTAATGGGAAAGCGAATGGTTCGGCCTTTGTCGCGAGCGTGGGGTACAAACGCGGATGTGGCGGTTTGAGCTTTGTCAGCCGTGGATTTTTTCGATGAGAGATAGTGACGGACTAGCGCCACATATTTTGCATAAGCTCCAAGTTTTTGCGCGAGAAAATTCATAAAAAGCGTTTGAGTAAGAGTCTTTGAATCTAAATTACCGATGTGCAAGCCAGCTTCTGCTGTTGCAACATCCTGCTGCACAAGTTGATCGATATCCTTGTATTGTGAAGTGAAATTACGGATGTCGGAATTGAGGGAGTCGGTAGTGCTCTTCACTTCGCGTAATTTTTCATCTAACTCTTTTTTGAGCTCGGCGGCGGCTTGTAGATCAGCGGCAAATTGTCGGGGATTTCGCGTATCGAATTTCAGCGTTTTGGCGCGAGCGATTATACTTTCAAAATCCTTTTTCTGGGGTAGCTGATTGATTCGCGTTGCCCACTCCTTTTGCTTTTGCGCGAGTTCGGTTTGAAGTTCTTTAATTCGCGCTTCGGACTTGAGCCCTCCCTGCAAATTATTAAGAAGCACGCCTTGGTTGGTGCCTTGAAGAAGATTGGCCAGACCGCTCAATGAATCGCCCGGCGAAAGATTTTTAACTTGAGCCGTGACGGATTGCTCAATCCCCTCAGCGGTTGTTGTTTTTTGGATGGAACTTGCCGGAGTTATAGGCGGTGGGGGGTTCACCCAACCCATGTGACTTCTTGGAGTATAAAGCTCAATGCCATCGATGCCCGCATATGTTACGACAAACTTCAGACGCAAAAGTGCGTCCCAAAGGAATCCAAAATGTACTTCGTCAATTCGCAAAAAATCGCGCGAAGGGTTTTGCTTATCTGTAATTTCAATGCCGCCAACTTGAATCGAGCCGTGAAAAAAACTTGTGTGCAATGAAGCGATGTCGACTTCAGCGCCATAAACGTGAGTGCTCGTCCAAGCGATGGCGCGTTTTAAGCTCCAATCGAAAAAAAAGCGGAAGAACACGAAACAAATAAAAAATAAAATAAATGCGGGGATAATCGCGTTTGTTCTAATCGGGCCTTTTGCCGCTGTCGGTTCAGTGGTGGGTGAGTTTGTCATATTTGTAGTACCATTTAAAAAGTGAAGTCGCCTGGAGGGCGTGCCAAAATTTTGTTCCCTTCACGCGGGCCACAACGGTCGCGCGGTATTTAATAACGGCGAGTTTACTTAACATAAAAACAAACGGAGAGAGCAGAAGTGAAACGATACCGGAGCCCATTACCAGCGTATTGTTAAAGCGGGTCATGGGGACAATCGGCATATTGTAAAGGTCAGTGAAAACGCCGTGTAACGATGGCATTTGCAAAATCACGCCGCCAACGGAGTCAAATGCCGGGTCCAACAAGTAGGCAACGAACTTAAAAAAGAATGCGGCAAGAAATGCGGCGCCAATTTGTACACGAAAAAGAAAAAGACATAAAAAAATGAGAATGGACTGTAAACTGAAAAACGGTGTCATGCCGAGCACAAATCCGGCCGCAATACCTGCGGCGATTTGATTTGTGCCAGTCTCAGAATTGAGGAGTTTGATCAGGCCAAAAATTTGTTTGAGTATTAAGGTCATGTTGTGCTCCTACAAGGTTGCGTTTAAAGGTAAACGCAACGAACCGCCTCAATGACTTGATTTTGAATTTCGCTTGTCATGTCCGGGTACATAGGCAAACTGACAACGTGTTCAGCGGCTAACCGCGCGGATTTGATATCGAGAACACGGCCTGTATTCCGATATGCATCCTGATCGCACATGGCCATCGGGTAGTGCACGGCCGTCGGGACCCCTTTTTCTTGGAGCTTTGCTTGAAATTTCGAGCGATCGGGAACCCATAGCGTATATTGCGCCCATACAGAACCGCGATCTGCCAAGATTTTTGGCGTGCGAACGCCATGACCGGCGAGTTCTGAAAACGCCTGCGTATATTTTGTCGCGATGAAATTGCGACGCTCAAGTTCCCACGGATAACGCGAGAGTTTTGTGCTTATGACCGCGCATTGAATGCTGTCGAGTCGGCCATTCAATCCAACGCGTGGGTGTTGATAGCGATGTGTGCCCATGCCGTGAACGCGAATAGAAAGAAGTTTTTCAGCGAGTGCATCGTCATTAGTGAATACGGCTCCGCCATCGCCGTAGCATCCGAGCGGTTTCGCGGGGAAGAAGCTTGTGCAGCCGATGTCGCTGAGATTGCAGCTTCTGCGGTTTTTATAGGGGGCTCCAAAACTTTGGGCGGCGTCTTCGATCACGAAAAGCTTGTGCTTTTTCGCGATGGCGTTGATTTCGTCCATATCGGACGGCTGGCCATAGAGCGACACGGGCAAAATCGCCTTGGTCTTCGGGGTGATCGCCGAAGCAATTTTTTTTGTGTCAATGTTGTAAATTTCGGGGTCGATGTCGACATAAACCGGGGTTGCGCCGACAAGAAGTAAAACCTCGGCTGTAGCGATGAAAGAAAATGCGGTGGTGATAACTTCGTCGCCGGGGCCGATCCCCAGGGCCATCAGCGCCATCTGCAAAGCGATGGTGCCGTTGGAGCAGGCAATTGCGTGACGGGAGCCGATAAATTTCTTGAGATTTTCTTCACATTCGCGCACTTCGGGGCCCATGATAAATTGCCCGTGCTCTAGAACACGATGAATGCGCTCGTCGATCTCGGATTTCAGGGCTTGGTATTGCGGTTTTAAATCGATAAATGGAATGCTCATAGTAGGGTCAGTGTTGTCGCGCCGAGATTTTCAGTCAACTTAAAACGCTAGGCATTTTGCAAGAGTGGGCCTAGTATTTCTGTTGATGTTACCCATAGTTCTATCCGGTGGGAGCGGGACACGGTTATGGCCAGTTTCTCGCGAATCCTACCCCAAGCAGTTTGCTGAATTTTTTGACCGATCGTTTTTACGCCAAACGTTGGAGCGGGTAAAGTCATTGGGGGCGCCGCGCGTAGTGACGCTTGAGTCAATGCGCGCAATGACCGAGCGTACGTTGGTTGAGGCGGGCTTGCCGCGCAACGCGCTTATTGCTGAGCCGTACAGTAAAAATACGGCGCCCGCAGTGGCGCTTATGGCGCATTTGCTCACATCTGAAAAAATTTCGGATGATACTGTTGTGGGGGTGTTCCCCGCGGATCATTTGATCACGAACGAGTCGGCGTTTTTTGAATCGATGCGGGTGGCGGAAAAATTGGCTGCTAACCGCCAAGTGGTGACTTTCGGTATCCGGCCGAATGCTCCGTCAACTGGCTATGGTTATATTCAAGTCGATACGAGAAACAGAGAAGCTCCTGCTGTTCGGCGGTTTTACGAAAAACCCGACTCTGCGCGTGCTGAAAAATTCTATCAGGCGGGCGATTTTTTTTGGAACTCAGGTATATTTTGTTTTCGTCTCGATCATCTGCGGGAGCTTTTTTCTCAACACATGCCCAGCCTGTGGAAGAAAATTCTTTCAATCAAACCCGATCTCAGCAATTTTAAATTTGTCTACGCCAATATCGAATCGAAAAGCCTAGATCATGGGCTTTTTGAAAAAATGACGTTGGCGGGCGGTTCCGATTCGATGACATGCTTGCCAGCCTTATTCGGTTGGAGTGATGTGGGCTCGTGGGATGAGCTGGCACGACTTCAAGAAGAAAATGTGACGATTGATTCGAAGGCCTTGGTATTTCGTCATGAGGCGCTCCACAATTTTGTTTATTCGGCACAAACAAAAACAGTTGCGCTCTGCGGGGTTGATAACCTTATAGTTGTGGACACGGCTGATGCTCTTCTTGTGGCTCAGCGTGGGCAATCGCAAAAAGTAAAGGATCTTGTGGCGAGCATCAGAGAGGCACAATTGCCCGTTGCGGACGAACATCGCTTCGAAATTCGACCGTGGGGCGGGTTTGAAATCCTCCTCAATGCTCCGACCTTTAAGGTCAAGCGTTTAACGGTTGATAAAGGTGCGAGGATGTCGCTTCAGGTTCACGCGCGACGCGATGAACATTGGGTAGTTGTTGACGGAGAAGCCGAAATTCTGCTTGAAGATCAGGCGGTGAAGTTAAAAGCAGGCGGTTCTTTTTTTGCGCGCCACGGGCAAAAGCATCGCATTCAAAACGCGGGCGCAGTACCGCTTGTGATCGTCGAGGTGCAGACCGGCGACTACGTGGGCGAGGATGACATTGTTCGCATAGAGGATGATTACAGCAGAGCGTAGCTCCAGTAATAGGAGTAGCTCCAGCGATTGGCGTAGCTCGGGATTTTAATATGGCCTCAGCGGTTGAGAAAATTTTGTCGCGTAAGGATCTCGGGTTTTGGCAACTCCCTGAGCGCGAGTTCATTTGGCAGGGGTCGGAAGAATTTGGGCGTAATTTGCGCCGGACCTTCGATCACCTCATTGTTTTGGGGATGGGCGGTAGCGCGCTCGGCGGCAAATGTCTGGTGGAGTGTCTGGCCAGTACGGCGGATGTGACTTTTGTTTCAAACACAGATCCGATCGGATTTGAGCGAGTGTTGAACAATCGAAAACATTTAGAGTCGGCACATTTTATGGCTATTTCGAAAAGCGGCATGACGCTGGAGCTCGCCTGCATGATCGATGTGTTGATGTCGCGTTTGAATAAAAACGATTTATCAAA
>DAIDJH010000157.1 GCA_027451425.1 Bdellovibrionales bacterium
TATATTTCGCAAAGGCAGGCAACATTTGGATCCGTTGCAACATTAGAGAAATTATGCACGTTAGGAGTTCTACCGTTTCTACCCGGCGATTTTTTAAAAAACGCTTTTGCCGCCGCCATCGCGACACGGGCACGCAGGCTACTGTCGCGCCGCTGATCGCGCCTCGACTCGCTCTGAAATCGCAAAAACGCCAAACGTAATGGCGAGAGTGCCAAGAGTTGAAATGACCGTGCTCGGAAAAAACGGCAAAGCCATCGCATAACATTGAACGATGCCCGCGAGAGATTTTTCGTACATTCCGCTCCAGAACCAAACCCCCAAATTGCTCAAAAAGAAAAATAAAACGGCAGTGGATAAACCCGAGAGAAAAATCGAACCGGCGCGACGCCGTTGAATCAGCCAACCCAAACCAAATGCCAGCGCGTACGAGACATAGACAAAAGAAATTCCGTCATAAAAACCAATGGCCAAATCACTCACAACTAACAAAATCGCCATAAACGCGAGGAGTAACGGATTGCGCCGACTTAAGTGACCGACAAAAATCGCCAGCCCCAAAATCGGCGTGAAATTCGCGGCGTGAGGCAAAAATCGTGACACGACCCCGGCGACAATTAATCCTAAAACCGAAAAAAGCTGCCATCGCTTAAGTTCCATCTGCCCTCCGCGCCTGCGCGCAACACACCGACATCGTACAGTTAATGACTGGTCGACAAATCTAGGCTAATTTCTTGGGGCTGTCAAAACTGGGGGCGCAAATGAAGCACAAACTCGTTCTTGTTCGTCACGGCGAAAGCACTTGGAACCAAGAGAACCGCTTTACCGGTTGGACAGATGTCGATCTTTCAACAAAGGGCATCGACGAAGCCAAACACGCCGCGCGGTTGATTAAAGAAGCTGGATTCGAATTTGACTGCGTGTTCACATCCGTTCTGAAACGCGCCATTCGCACCATGTGGTACATCCTCGACGAAACCGATCAAATGTGGCTGCCGGTGACACGCTCCTGGCAACTGAACGAAAGACACTATGGCGCCCTTCAAGGGCTCAATAAATCCGAAACTGCGGCGAAATACGGCGAAGAACAAGTGTTCACTTGGCGGCGGAGCTATGACACTCCACCCGACAAGTTGAAGCGCTCAGACCCTCGGCACCCTTGTCATGATCGCCGCTATAAATTGTTAAAGAAACCGGAATTGCCCGACACCGAATCGCTTAAATCATGTTTAGGTCGGGTCTTGCCGTATTGGCGCGCTCAAATTGTGCCGACAATTAAAAAGAAAAATCGCGTGCTGATCGTGGCGCACGGCAATTCGCTTCGCGCGCTGATTAAACATCTCGAAGGAATTTCAGACGAAGCCATCAGCGAACTGAATATCCCCACCGGCATTCCACTCGTGTACGAACTCAACGACAAGATGAAGCCCATTCGTCATTATTATTTGGGAGATGAAAAGGCCGCGGCCGAAGCCGCAGCCAAAGTCGCTGGTCAAGGCAAGGCGACCGCCTCGCCTCAAGCTTAAATCAATTGCCGCTGTTTTTCTTGTGCTTTCTCTTCCACATCGCGGCCTTCAGTTCCGTGTCACAGACCTGAAGCTTTGTCTGAAGTTGGTCTTCGCGCTTATCCAAAATTGCTTTATCCTGTCGAAAACGCGAGATGCGATCTTTTAAATATTCTTCAGATAGGCCAATCACTCGGTTGTGATTATCCAGCCCAATTGTGTAATCGTTATCGGAATGCACAACCAGATCTCTCGGCTCGGTCCACATAAGATGACCGTCGCCGCCCATGGCCGGGCTAACGAGTTTGGCTCGGCATTTTTTCAACGCTCCCCAAAGCCCTTCGGAACCGTAATCACGATTACCATAAACTCGATCCTGCTCGGAGTAGACTTTGTTTTGCAAATCACGCAGCTCTTCGCTCATGAGGACTTTCTTTTGCACGACAAGATCGCCTTTTTTTACGCCGATCTTTTCATTGCCCGTCACAGGCTCAGCGTACTTTAAGCTCGTGTCGAGTTTTTCAGCTTTATTTTTGTCATGTGCGCAGCCAACAAGCCCGGCAGAAATTACCGCGACCAAGGCAATAGTCGTTTTTCGATTCTTATTCATTACGTGACCTCCTTCGAAGAAACTATTATCCAAAACTCGGCGCGGCAGCGCTATCCATAATCATGGGCGTCATATATCGTTTGTACAATACGAGGAGTTCGTGATGGATAAATCCGATAACCCATGGTTGAAGCATTATCCAAAAGGCGTATCGGCGGAAATTGATCCCGGCCGTTACAACTCCATCATTGATCTCTTCCAAGACACCACTGAGCGCTATGCTGACCTTGCCGCATTTAAGTGCATGGGCAGCACATTGACTTATGATGAACTTGCCGAAATGTCGCGGGATTTTGCGGCATTTTTGCAAAATCGAGGTTTACGAAAAGGCGACCGTATCGCCATTCAACTGCCAAATGTTTTACAATATCCCATCGCTTTATTCGGCGCCTTGCAAGCCGGCCTCGTGGTCGTCAACACGAATCCGCTCTACACTCCCCGCGAAATGAAACATCAATTTCGCGATTCTGGCGCGAAAGCCATCGTGATACTCTCCAATTTTGCGTACAACTTGCAAGATGTCCTGCCAGATACCGACATTGACCTCGTCGTGGTTACGGATGTCGGTGATTTATTGGGCTTTCCGAAAAGTCTCATTGTCAATTCGGTCGCAAAATACATTAAAAAAATGGTGCCGAGCTTTGACATCCCGGGTGCCCTCGGTTTTTTCGAAGCCCTGGACGAAGGTTCGTTCAACGATTTAGCCGATCCCTCGCTGAGCCCGACCGATCTTGCGTTTCTTCAATATACCGGCGGCACCACCGGAGTTGCCAAGGGCGCGATGATTTCGCACGGGAACATGATCGCCAATATGCTACAAATCGGCGAATGGATGGCGCCGCGCCTGAAAGCGGGCGAAGAGACGATCGTGACAGCGCTGCCACTCTATCACATCTTTTCGCTCTCGGTGAATTGTCTGTCGTTCATGCAAAGGGGCGCAACCAATTTGCTCATCACCAATCCGCGCGACATTGCGGGTTTTATCAAAACTCTTCGCAAAGAGCACTACACCGTCATGAGCGGCGTGAATACACTCTTTAATGCCCTCATGAATCATGCCGATTTTAAAAATTTAGATTTTTCGAATCTCAAAATTTCAGTGGCGGGCGGCATGGCTTTGCAAAATTCCGTCGCCGAACGGTGGGAACAGCTCACCGGCACGCCGATCATCGAAGGTTACGGTCTCACCGAAGCCTCGCCTGTGATTTCGTGCAATCCCATCGATGGCACCCATCGTATCGGAACTATCGGCATCCCCGTCCCTTCAACTGACGTGAAATTAATCGATGAAAGCAATGCGCTCGTCGCGAATGGTCAACCCGGTGAATTATGCGCGAAGGGTCCGCAAGTCATGCAAGGGTATTGGAATCGCCCCGACGAAACCGCGAAAATTTTGACCCTTGACGGTTGGTTGCGCACCGGCGACGTAGCCGTCATGGAGCAGGATGGATTTTTCAAAATTGTCGACCGCAAAAAAGACATGATTTTAGTTTCAGGCTTTAACGTGTACCCGAACGAAATCGAAGATGTCGTTTCGGCCATGGCCTCCATCAACGAAGTTGCGGCGGTGGGTGTGCCAGACGAACATTCCGGCGAAGTGGTCAAAATTTTCGTCGTAAAAAAGGGCCCGGTGACCGAAGCTGAAATTATCGATTACTGCCGCAAAAATATGGTCGCGTATAAAGTTCCTAAATATGTTGAGTTTAGAAGCGAGTTGCCCAAAACCAATGTCGGCAAAATCTTACGCCGGGCTCTGCGTGAACCATGAATACCTTGCAGACGACGCGCAACAAAGCGCTTGAAATCAACAAGTCGAATAATTTTTATGGCACATTCGCCGAGATCGGCGCCGGACAAGAAGTGGCTCGCCACTTTTTTCAAGCGGGGCTCGCCTCACAAACCATTGCGAAATCGATGTCGGCTTACGATAAATCGTTCAGCGATTCTATCTATGGCAAAGGCAGTCGTTTTGTTAGTGAAGAGCGTCTCCTCAAAATGCTCTCGCACGAATACGCGTTGCTTGAAGAGCGTTTGCCTGAACGGCGCGCCTCGACCTGTTTTTTTGTTTTTTCCAACACCGTCGCCACGTCATCGCACGAAGAAGTGCCGAGCTGTCACGGTTGGATGGGCATTCGCTTTCAACAACGCCCAGGCGGTCCGACAAACGACATTATTTTGCACGTGCGCATGCGTGATCGTCTGCGCCTTCAGCAACAAGACGCCCTCGGTATTTTAGGAGTGAACCTCGTCTACGCCGCCCGCCAACACGTCGAACACGGCGGGCCGGAGTTGGTGACATCCCTCCTTGATAATCTCAGCACGGATCGCATCGAAGTAAATTTTATTCGCTTTAGCGGGCCCGATGTCGAGCACATCGACAGTCGGCTGATGTGCCTCGAACTCGTCCGCCAAGATCTCACGCGCATGGCCCTATTCAGCCCCAAAGGAGAAATTCTCTCCATAGCCGACGCTCTTTATAAAAAACCCGTACTTGTTCAGCGCGGAACTTTTCGTCCCGTGACTTTGACGAACGAAAGAATTCTTGAAAATGGCTTGCGACAAGCGGAACTCGACTTTCAAATCAAACGCGACGAATTGACCGTTATAATGGAGCTCGCCATGTCGCAACTCCAAACCGGTTCGGACGATGCCCAAAACACCGAAAAAAAAGAGATCGATAAAAAAGATTTTTTAGACCGCGTGGATACTCTCTGCGCGCTCGGCCATCACGTTTTGATTTCTCACTTTCCGCTTTTCGCGCAACTTCACCTCGAACTCCGCCGTCTGACAGACAATTTTATTTGTTTAGTCATGGGGGCCG
>DAIDJH010000158.1 GCA_027451425.1 Bdellovibrionales bacterium
GAGATAAAAAAAATTATGGCAGGCCTTCATATGCCTGAAGGCTATCGTTATGAGATTGGCGGCAGTTTTGCCGCACATAAAGACGCGACAAAAGGCGTCTCCTCTATTGCCATCATTGCGATTTTTCTTGTGGCGGTTATTTTATGGATGGAGTTTCAATCGCTCAAAGAAACGTTTCTTGTATTGCTCACGATCCCGCTTTCAACTATTGGTGCAAGCTTGGGTCTTTGGATATTCCATCAGACACTCAATGTGTCGTCGCTCATTGGCCTTGTCATGCTGATCGGGGTGGTGCTTCGCAACGGCATTGTTCTTGTTGACTACATTCACGCAGCCGTAAAAAGTGGCACGCCTGTCGACCTTGCTATTGAACAGGGTGCGCGCATCCGTTTGCGCCCCATTTTGATGACGGCCTTTAGTGAAATTCTTGGCCTTTCGCCGCTTGCCTTCGGCATTGGCTCGGGGGCGGCGCTCGAGCAACCGCTTGCTATTGCCGTTATTGGCGGACTCATCACCTCGACGTTTCTAACGCTTTTTGTTCTGCCGATCGGCTACGGCCTTTTGTTTCGTGCCGGTTCGGCAAGCGATAGACGTGATACAATAAAGGTTTATTAACTGGTTTATAGAGCGTAAAGGCCGTATCCGTCATGGTTATGTACTGGTGGCTGCGGCAGGTTTTAATCCCCATAGCTCTTCTTACTTTTGTGAATGGTACAAGAGTTACCGCCGTTGAAGTCGGTCAATCGCGCGGCATGGAGGGCTCTTTTAAAAATGCAATTACCTCGCCATGCCGCATTTTCTTAAAAATGCGCAACTCAAGGCGGGGGGCTTTACCAGTTTTGGCGACGGGGCGTTTTACAGTGAAGAGTTTGCTTTATACAGATGGCGCGACGGCGGTTCGCTTTCCGCCAGGCGTGAAACGCGCTGAGCCCGTTATCGAACGCGCAGAGATGGTGTTGCCCGATAAACTCGTAAGGGCCATGAAAGGCAATCGAATCCCCTGGGGGCGATATTATCCGGTTGTGATCAAAAATGACTATTGGTACGGTCCGATGATACAAATTGCCCACCGGCGATTCGCGGCCCGGTTAGGCGATAAAATCATAAAAAACTGGAAAGATATTTTTCATACTGAAGTGAGATATCTCATCTATGCAAAAAAAGGGGATGGCTTTCGAATCACTCTGGGCCGCTTTGATGATCAAACGCGATACCTGCTTCTCGACTACCTTCCTCGTGCGAACATAAAAGCACGATTCGCTCGTGGCCGCACCGAAGTCTACGCATTGATCGCACACGCAAATTTGCGCAGATAATTTAAGTTCTGTTAGATTAGTTGCTTTGTTGTTGCCGGATCATTTATTTGATCAGTAATGTTGCCGTAAGTTACGTGCATACGCGGGGGGTAGTATGAAGAGCGTTATGGCGGTTACTGCGGCATTTCTGAGTCTTGCTTTTGTCAGTATGCCCACTTCGGGATTTGCCGACACGGACATCGACGGCTTTCATGTACAGATGGGTGGATTTCTCGCTTCTGAAACGGTTTACCGTGACCACAATATGGCCTCGGATATCGATACGCCTTTTGCAAAGATCCCATTTGAAAATAGCATGGGGTATGCCCCGTCGGAATTTCGCGGTTCAGCCAGGCAGTCACGATTTTCTCTACTTGTGCAGCGAGATTTCGACTCTTCGACCCGCATCAGTGGTTACTATGAACTCGATTTTTTAGGGGCAGCCACAACATCGAATAGTAATCAAAGCAATTCGTATACGCCGCGCACGCGAAACGTCTATCTAACCGTGGATTGGCAAGACCTAGGCCTTCATCTTCTTGCCGGTCAAAATTGGTCGCTTGTGACCCTTAACGGTGACGGCATTACGCCCCGTCAAGAAATAATCCCTGCGACAATCGATGCGCAGTATGCGGTTGGATTTGATTGGGCAAGACAATGGCAACTTCGTCTTGTTAAAGAGTGGAATAAAAAATATTGGGCGGGAATTTCGTTTGAAGAACCACAAACCGTGAATGTGAGCGGACAACTCGCGTCCGGTACCGGTAACACGTATTATCTTTCGCCGGGCGGGCTCATGTCTTCGAATATGTCGATCAACACCATGCCGGATGTTGTCGCAAAATTTGCGTGGGAGTCGTCGATTGGTCACTACGAGATCTATAACCTCGCGCGCAATTTCGAAAGCGAATACGGCGGAACGTCAACAGCAGCGCAAACGAATCACCAAAATATTTGGACCGACTCAGTGGGGGCGGGGGCCACGATTCCCGTCATAAAAAAAGTTTTAGACCTTTCGCTGAGCGGTCTTATTGGTCGAGGGTCAAGCCGCTATGGTACGAGTCAGTTGGCTGACGCGACTTACGATGCCGATGGGCAGCTCAATCCCCTAAATGCCAGCCAATATCTTGCGCAACTCACGTGGCATAAAAATAAAAACCTCGATATCTATGCCATTTATGGGCAAGAAAGCGTGAATTCATCGGCGGGAGCTGGCTACGGCTATGGTAGCGGAGTTGTTGCCAACAATTCAGTTTGCTATGACCTTGGCAGCGCGGCCTGCAATCCTGAAATTAAAAATATAAACCAGATCAACATCGGCTTTTGGGATAGCCTCTACAAAAAAAATAAAATGGGGGTTCTCAAGCTCGGCGCACAGTATTCGCATACGGTACTTAATACCTATGCCGACGCAAATGGAGTTGCGCCAAGTACAAGCGAAGACATCGTGATGACAAGCCTTCGTTATTTTCCATTTTAGTGATCAAGGCCGTGGTACATATTGAGAAAAAGCTCCTCTGTATATTGAGGTAATCCGGCGCCAATCCCGGTAGACGTGTTAAGCAAACGATTTTCGCCTAAAATTACACTTTCTCCTGTGAAATTAAGCCCGCCGACATCGAATCCAAGGTTTAGAACCTTATTTTTTAGGCCGAGAGCGAAGTCACTCACCATGAGAGTGCGTGCGCCCTTGAGCCTATAAAAGAATGTGATCATCGAACCAAATTCGGCGATCTCATTAATGCTTACAATTCCCTGAATGTTGATGGCGTAGGGGGTGCGACCGGTGATATCAAGAAGGCGTACTGTATTTCGCAAGTTGGCATTTTGTAAAATCTGGGCGTGCGAAAAATATCCAAATTCACTAATCATTGTAAGGTCACCACTTGATTTTGCGCTTAATACTTTGGCCGCCTTACCGGCGGCGATAAGTTCCGCCCATTCTTTTGGAAAGGGTACCATCGTTTCAACCGTGAACATGCGCGGATTGGCGATAATTTTGTGAATATTTTCTGGATCAAGCTGTTCTATTGTTGAAATGTTATGCAAATAACCTTCGGTGAAGCGAGTGACGGGCTGATGTAAAATAGCGGCGAAACGGGCTTCGAAAACACTCAGCGCCGGGTGATTGGCGGGCATAGGCATAAGAAGCGGCCCGGAGGATGGCCGCAGGAGCCAGTCCCTCCATGAAAAAAGTTGCCAACCGTACCACGGCATTTTTTCGGGCAACGTTCGTCGCAAACTAAAGTTGAGTGGCAACACTTTGGTTGGAGCAGGCAGGTTCGCGGCCGAACGCGAAGCCGATGACGCATTCACGGATGGGTAGGCGAATGCCAGGGGGGCGCTAGCGGTTAGCAGCAGAAGGGCGACAAGCGATATGCAAAGTGCGATGGCGTAAGACACGAGACCTCCTATAAGGAATTTTCTTTTACATCGGATGAACGATACGCTTCGACGACGATGTTATCGCCTGATTGCGATTCGATCTGACCCGTGAGCTCGTTGGTGGCAAGAAACGTCACGCCTGGCGGTGGCGGCGGAAAAGGCTGCGGCTTTTCATACGATTGAAAGAGTTGAGTAAAAATCTCGTGAACTATTGGGGCGGCAACGGACCCGCCGTAGGCATCGTATCCAAGCGTTCTAGGTTTGTCATAGCCGACATAAATTCCGACAACAACTTGCGGCGAAAAACCGATAAACCAAGCGTCGCGAGAGTCTTCGGTCGTTCCGGTTTTGCCGGCGACATAAGGAGCTAAATCGTGCATTGCGGTTGCCGCTGTTCCGCGCTCTACCACGCCTTGCATGAGATAGCGCATTTGAAAAAGCGTGATTGAATCGACACTCTGAAGGGGCTCTTGTTTAATAATTTCACCAGATCTATCCGGGTTGGCACCGGGCGGGGTTAAGAGTGAGCGAATCTGAGGCAGAAGGCCGCTGTCGATGCCCGCGTACGCGCGGCATAAACTTAAAAGATTTGCACTTTGCGTGCCAAGAATAAACGGATAATTGACATCGGGATGCGAATAGACACCGAACTCCTTGCTGAGTGCCCGGATGGGGCTTAACCCGATGTCGCTCATGAGATCCGCCGTCATTGTGTTTCGCGATTGTTCAAAGGCCCAGCGCATGGTTCGCTCGCCATCACTTTTTGTATTATCATTATGTGGCAGCCACCGGTGCCCGCCCTTTGCGGCGGCGGGGAAGACAAACGGGCCATCACTTAAAAGAAAATTGGGCTGATAGCCGGCTTGAAGCGCGGCCATGTAGGTAAATGGTTTAACAAGAGAGCCCGGTTGGCGCTCGGCGAGCGTGCGATTCCAAGAACTTAAGATATGGCTGTATCCGCCGACCATGGCGAGAATCTGCCCAGTTTTTGCGTCCAAGACTAAAGCACCGCCGTTTACTTGCGGCGGTTGGACGATCTTCCATCTGGCCGAATTTGCGATCGGAGTCACGTAAACCAGGTCACCATAGCGCAGTGGCTGCGCCCATTTACGGTTAGTGCGATCAAGCGGGACGATGGATCCGTCCGTGAGCGTGCCGGTTTTGTCGAAACATACGACGTCGACGCGAGCGAGGGCCTCGATCGCTGGTAGTTCTTGCACCAGGACGTTTCGTCGGGCGAGCGAGACC
>DAIDJH010000159.1 GCA_027451425.1 Bdellovibrionales bacterium
CTACGGCCATACTTTGTTCGCTTTTTAGCCGAACTCAACACACCATCAAAGGCCAAGTTGGGTACGCATCGGCCACGCAAGTTGGAATTATTTTTGTCGAACTTTCTCTTGGGCTGCAAGGGCTCGCCTTATTTCACATGGTGAGCAATGCCCTGTTTCGCTGCTATCAGCTGCTCGTTTCGCCATCAGCGGTCGCTTACCTTCTTCGCCGGCAAAGCGCTTCAGGCTACACGAGGCCGTCTGAAGAACATTCGCTTTTTCAACGGCTGTTTACACGCGAAGGTCGCTCCACTCTTTTTGTTTTTTCAATTTCGGAGGGATACCTTGAAGAAGCCCTGCAATTTTTATTTTGGCGCCCGCTGCGCTGGCTTTCGACCCAGCTTGACGAAAGCAACCAACGTTTATTTTGGATGGCGATCGTGGCCGCCGCCGGCATAAGCGTTGATCTGCATTTTCATAACGGCCCTTACGCGCGATTCGCTTCTGTTGTACTGATTGGGCTTGCCGCCGTTTTTTCGACAAAGTCGCTTGGGTCGTTTAAAATGCCTCCGCGCTCGATATCGTGGCTTCTTGTCTCAACGCTATTTTTGTCATTATCAGTTTGGATGGGAACCACCGCCACGGTTGAGGTGGCGTTTTACGCGATTAGCGTTTCATGCGTCGGGGCTCTTGCCATTTTGGGTTTAAGCGGCAACATTAAGTCTCGCCCCTTCGCAAGCGCCGTCAGTCTAATCGGCGTCCTCGGTCTTACTGGATTTTCGCTACTGCCAACTTTTTTTGGCGAGGATATGCTCCTGCGCGAAGCTTTCAAAATTCACCCTCTGTACGCTTTTTCGCTTTCGTGCCTATTTGCCTTGAACGGGTATATCGCCATGAAGAATTTCGCCCAATATAATTGGGCGGCACAAAGAACGAATTAAAGCTCATTGCCTCTCTCTTCATTCATTGTTTCGAAAACTTGTTTCTCGTACTTTAAAATACAATCTTTGATTGAAATTTGATCGCGTAGTCGGATAATAGCGCCATGTTCAAAGATCGCCACGAAGCTGGTCAAATATTAGCGCGCAAACTTAAAGAAAAGCGTTCATGGAGCAATACTTGCATTCTAGCATTACCAAAGGGAGGCGTACCAGTCGCATGGGAAATTGCGCATGAACTGCAAGCTCCTCTCGATTTATTATTTGTAAAAAAAATTGGCCTGCCCGGGCAAGAAGAACTCGCCATCGGTGCGGTCGGTGAATCAGGTGAAACAATTTGGCTTGAGGATACGCTCAATCAGACTAATCTCGATAAACTTGCGAGTGCCGCAAAAGTTCGACTTGCAAAGCAGGTCTCGCGCTGGCGAAGCATACAACCGGCGCTGCCGTTACAAGACCAAATCGCCATTCTCGTCGACGATGGACTTGCAACCGGCGCGACGATGAAAGCGGCGATTCGGGTCGTGAAAACACGCGGAGTGAAAAAGGTTGTCGTTGCTGTCCCCGTGGCATCCGCATCAACAGCTAAGGAAATTCGCAAACTTGCCGACGAGGTTTACATTTTAAGCGAACCGTCACCATTTTTTTCTGTTGGCCAATGGTACGACGACTTCGAACAAGTGAGCGATGCTCAGGTAGAAAAATTACTCCGGTCAAAAGCCGTGCCGCCAGAAGTTCAGGCCGACATCCGCAATATTGATTTAAATCTTGAAGGTACAACCTTGCCAGGCCGGCTGGCCATACCAGAACGCGCAAAGGGTTTGGTGATTTTCGCTCACGGCAGCGGCAGCAGTCACAAAAGTCCTAGAAACGTAAAGGTCGCGCAGGCCCTTCATAATTTAGGGTTTGCTACGCTCCTATTCGATTTGCTCACCGAGATGGAATCGGAATATCGCCCCAATGTCTTTAATATCGACCTTCTTGCCGAACGCCTAATGCTCGCGACAAATTGGGCGCGAGCGATTAGCGAACTCAAAAATCTGCCCATTGGATTTTTTGGCGCGAGTACAGGCGGGGCAGCTGCACTCGTTGCCGCGGCAAAGACTCCCCATATTCGCAGCGTTGTGAGTCGTGGTGGCCGCCCGGACATGGCCGATAAAAACTTGAAACAGGTGAAGATACCGGTGCTGTTAATTGTAGGCGGTAACGATCACGACGTCATCGCACTGAACGAGCAGGCCAAAGAAAAACTCCCCGATGCTCATCTGGCGATTGTACCAGGCGCCGGTCATATTTTTGAGGAGCCCGGAACTCTCACCGAAGTGATCGAACTCGCGGGGAATTGGTTCGTGCAAACGCTTCATAAAGGTTCGGAGCTTGTCACAGTTCGTCCGCGTGAAGAGATGGTGGATGAAATAAGCAAAATCGCCACGCCCCTTTTAACCGACGAGTCTTTGCATGAGCTGGCATCGCACCTTGCAAAGTTTCCGCTTGTTATGCTCGGAGAAGCCACGCACGGCACCGAAGAATTTTACGAGATTCGCCAGAAGTTGTCGCGTGAACTCATTGCCCATTTCGGCTTTAAATTCGTTGCAGTTGAAGGCGACTGGCCCGATTGCGAAAAGCTCAATGAATATGTGAAATCGGGTCGAACGTCCGCCGCTGAAGTTATGAGCCACTTTCATCGATGGCCAAGCTGGATGTGGGCCAATCAGCAAACTGCGGATTTTATCGAGTGGCTCAAGGGCCGCGATGCCGGTTTTTTTGGCCTCGACGTCTACTCACTTTTTGATTCGATGGACCTTATAAAAAAATATGCCGAAAAGATTTCGCCCGAAGCTCGCGATCGATTTAACGAAGCATTTTCATGTTTTGAATCGTTTCATCGTGATGAAATCGCCTACGCACGCTCTCTCATAACACTGCCACAAGGTTGCACGGACGAGGTTGTTACGAGTTTACGTTCGCTCTTACGCTTGCGGCTCGCGCAAACACAACTACGGCAAAGCGAACTTTACGATCTCCGGCAAAATGCAAAAATTATGGCCAATGCCGACCGATATTACCGCGCCATGATCGAGGGCGACACTGAATCATGGAATATCCGCGATCAACATATGCTCGACACGCTTGACTCGCTTTTGCGCATGCACGGCCCCGACGCTAAGGGAATCGTTTGGGCGCACAATACGCACATCGGCGACTATCACGCCACTGACATGGCAAAAGCCGGGTATATCAATCTCGGCGGGCTAGCACGTGAAAAGTGGGGAATCGAAAATGTTTCTCTCGTCGGTTTTGGTACCTACGAAGGAGAGGTGCTCGCCGGCCGCGCCTGGGGCGCTAAACCAGAAATTATGACGTTGCCACCCGCCCCCCTCGGGACTCTCGAATTTTATTTTCATAAGGTGGCGTCCGATCTGCATGTCAGCAAATTTTTAGTATCACTCACCAAAGATGTACCTGCTCCGCGCGATTCTGAGCGCGACTCTCGCAAAAGTCTTCGTGCCCCAATTTTTGCGCTCCCTCACGGTCATCGCGCCGTGGGAGTTGTCTATCAATCTCGTTATCGCGGGAACGGAGCGTTCGTACCGACAAAACTTTCAGAGCGCTATGATCATTTTATTTTCATCGATAAAACGACGGCTCTGCGAGCTTTGCCCAGCTCTATCGAAAAAGGCCTTCTCCCCGAAACTTGGCCGACCAGATTATAAATCTAGATTATGAAAATGCGGCCTCGCCCGTGCCGATTTCTTTGCCGTTTAAAATCACACGATAGTGGATGGGCGTGGCCTTTGCCATCATGGCACTCACGCTACAATACTTCGTTTGCGAAAGGTGTACAGCCTCGAGCACTTTTTCAGGGTCGAGAGCGCCAGTTAATGTAAAGGTCAAAAGAACATCCGCAAAAACTGCGGGTTTTGATCCCTCTTGCATCGTGACGTCAGTGGCGACATCGAAGGATTCGAGGGGCTGTTTGTATTTTCGCATAAGCGAAACGACATCCATCGCCGTGCAGCCTGAAATCGCAATCGGCAATAGCTCTTTGGGAGTAAGCCCACTCCCCGACCCTATGGGGCTTTTTGCGTCTAAACTGACTTTGTTCCCGTCAGCCTCACCTTCAAATTGCATTTTTTGTTGCCAAATTAATCGTGTTTTCATAACGTTCGTTTTTACCTTCTACGATCGGTAAAATCAATGCGAACGTGCTGCCCATTCCCACACGGCTTTGGATAAGCTCCAACCGCCCCCCCAACGCAACAGCAAGTTGTCTGGATAACTGTAGGCCGAGTCCACTTCCAGATTGATTTTTGCCAATTTCCGTCGGCACTTGATAAAACGGCTGAAAAACTTTGTCTTGATCATTGCCGTCAATTCCAATTCCCGTGTCGGACACCGAAATTTCAAACCACGCTCCCATTTGCTCGCACTTCACCGCGATGGAGCCGGCGTTAGTAAACTTCATCGCATTGGCAACGAGATTCGTCAAAATCTGACGCACACGAAAGGGATCGCTCTCCACTTCCAGAGAATGATTCGGGCGTTCAACTTGTACCGCTAGCCCTTTAGCTACAATACTCGGTCGCATCAACTCAACGACTTCATCGACCACCGCCATAACCTCGAACTTCTTTTTGTTGAATTGCTGCTGATGCGCCTCCACCTTCGCCAGGTCGAGAAAGTCGTTGATTATTTCAAGCAAATGCTTGCCGTTTCGATCAATCACATCAAGGTATCGATTTTTTTCTTGAACCGTTTTTGCGCCATCGAGCGCGAGAGTTGCATAACCGAGAATAGCGGTAAGCGGAGTGCGCAGTTCATGGTTGATCTTGGCCAGGATTTTGCCCTTCAGTGCCGCCGCTTCTTTTGCGGCATCCGCTTCAGCTTTGAGGCGCGCGGCTTCACGCAGTCTGACTTTATCCAGCGCACGCTTTGCCGAGTACCGAATCGACCGTTCGAGAAGTTGCAAGGTTAGCCCTTGCTTCGGTAAATAATCCGAGGCAC
>DAIDJH010000160.1 GCA_027451425.1 Bdellovibrionales bacterium
GGGCGATTTCGATTATGGATGAACAATGTGGGCGTACCGCCAATGTAATAAACATGTTGTGGATTGTAATGGTACCACTTGGTATGAATCCAAACATATTTTTTATTTTTGTACACGTAGATGAGATGGTCTGCCGCCTTACCGCCCGTGTCGACAACGTGATTTTTGTATGCCGCGACCGGTGTCAATGATTTCAAAGCCGGTCTCATAAAGTTCATAAAATAAATTTCAAGCCCAGATAATGCGAGAATAGATAGAACCACTTTGGTGAGCCGCTTCATCTTTTTACTTATCGGCATTTCTCGCCAAGACTTAAATCCCGATTCAAGTCCTTGTCGCCGATTCGAGTTCGCGCTTAAATTTCAGCCAGCTCAAGCTTTGCCGATGGGTTCGGCGCTAAAATCCGTCGCGCCAATGCTTCGAACGTGTCGGAGACATCCGTTGTATACAAATGAAACGTACCAGTTCGGCCGTCGTGTTTGGCCGGAAGTTTGTGCAATTGAAAATCCCGCTCTATTTGATCACCTATAGCCTCAGCCGAATCGACCATCTGCACATGTCCGCCTAATACTTTTGCGAAGGCCTTTTTTAAAATTGGATAATGCGTGCACCCTAAAATTAACGTGTCAATACCGGCAGCCAAAAGCGGCGAAAGATAGCGGTACACAACTAGATTCGTGATGGGGTCGTCGTCCCAGCCTTCTTCAACCAGGGGGACAAGAAGCGGGCACGCCTGCTGAAAAACTTCAATGCTTGGCTTTAATTTTTCAATTTCTTTGGGGTAACATTCGCTCATCACTGTCGCGCGCGTGGCAACAACGCCGACCCGAGAGTTTTGCGTCGTGATGGATGCGCGAAGCGCTCCAGGGCCGATAACTTCGTAAAGTGGAACAGGACTCTCGACAAAACGGGCCTGAGTCGATGCGGAATTGCACGCGACAACGACCGCTTTCACCGATAGATGGTTTAAAAACGCTAAATTCTGCGCCAAATATCGCTGAATAGTTCGCGGCGATTTCGAACCGTATGGAATGCGCGCCGTATCCCCTAGATAAACAAAGTCCTCGTGAGAAAAGCGCTCGCGCAAATGCCGCAATACCGTGAGCCCGCCAAGTCCTGAGTCAAAAACACCAATCGGTAACAGCGATTTATCCTGGGCCATAATTTACGTGCGTTCGCTAAATAATCCATGCGCGTGCGATTCGCGCAATCCCAGTGGCGACATCTCAATAAACTGCGCGCGCTCACTAATGTCCTCGATACGGAGTGCATTCATGTAACTCATCCCCGAACGAAGACCACCCGCCAGTTCGTGAATGATGTCGGCAACGTGGCCTTTAATCGCAACGTACGTTGACTCGCCTTCAGGCGCCATCCCTTCTGGAACTTCCCCCCGCCATGAGACCTGCGCGGCCTTTGAGGCCATGCCGCGATATTCTTTTTTACCATGGCGAATGGCTCCCGGAGTTTCAAGAGTTCCCGCTAGAAGCGACCCGAGCATGACGCTGTCGGCACCGCTTGCTAATGCTTTTACAATATCGCCAGAAGTTTTGATGCCACCATCGGCGATCAGAGGTACGCCCATTTCTGAAGTCACTTCAGCGCACAACGCAATCGCTGTCAGTTGCGGAACACCAGCCCCTGTAATCACGCGGGTTGTGCACATTGAACCAGGGCCAATCCCTACTTTAATTGCATCGGCACCGGCTTCACATAAATCACGCGCAGCTTGTGGAGTGGCGACATTACCGGCAATTACTTCTACATTCGAGTATGTATCCTTTAGCCACTTGAGCGTTTCAAGCATTTGAACTGAATGCCCATGAGCGATGTCAATTGTGAGAACGTTTGCGCCACATTCGACAAGCGCCTTGGCACGATCATGCGTGTCACCATTCACACCCACACTTGCGGCAATAATTGAAGCTCCTGCCGCCTGCAAAGCTTTTACCTGCTGAGCTTGATCGGCAATCGGCATGAAACGATGAAGAATCCCAACCGCACCTTCATTATTCATGGCTATTGCCATGTCAGCTTCGGTCACCGTGTCCATATTTGCACTGACAAATGGTTTTTGGATGCTCAACTTCTTAGTCAAGCGCGTGCCCAGATCGGGGTGCTGGCGTGAACGAACATCTGACTTTTGCGGCACAATCAACACATCGTCAAACGTTAGGCCACGGCTTCGATTCTTGAAGTCACGCCAAGTAAATATGAGACTCATGCCCCCTCCTCCACCCCCGCATTCACCGCGGATGCCCTTAGGGTTATTTTGCGCGTTTGATATAACACGAAAAGAAATATGTTGGCATAGTAATTCAATACGAAAAAGACCACGGTGGTTATAATGGCAATCAATGGCGCCTCGACTAACGAAAAACGCTCACGCAATGCCGATTGCCATCCCTCTAAAAAGCCCAAAATGGCGATCAACATGAACAGTTGAAGCGTTATGCCTTTCACCAATCGATTTGACTCCTCCAGCGCATCAACTTTGCCATTTTTGTAGTCAGGGTCGGAGACAACAACATAGCCAACCAAAAAATAGCGTACGTATTTATATGCCCCAGGCAAGATGAAAACCAGCGTCCACAGGATGGTCATGGCCAAGGCCCGTAAACTTTCAGCCATCAACGGGACTGCATAGACGCGGGCGAATTCTAAAAAACTTCGGGATGGTTCGTTGCGATCAAGTTCCATTACCCGTTGGGGAATGAGCATATTGAGAGCTAAAAACTCGATAAGTGACGTAAAGATCTGTCCAATTGCCGCCGGGAAATTTACTCCCGATGGCGGTCGGTAGTGCACGTTCAGGTAGGTAAAGTATTGGTACATCAATTCGCAGCTCACAGTTGAACCGACGAGCCACCCCCAGCTGCGCTTGAACACCGGCCCAAAAAGCCGGTTGGCTTGATGAAACGCACGAATGAAGTCTTTCATGAATTGATCTTGGAGTCGACGGGCGGTACTATTCAACCAAAATCTAGCCCCGGTGGCGAAATTGGTAGACGCACAGGACTTAAAATCCTGGGCTTCGTGTTAAACGGGCGTGCCGGTTCAAGTCCGGCCCGGGGCACCAGACCTTCAAAAACCTCTCATACTTCGTTGCTCCTCTTCGCTTCGCTGCGACGTATGATTACATACGACTCACTCGCTCATCATCGACGCCTCGTCTGAGAGGTTTTTTGAAGGTCTTTGCTTTCGCCACTGACTTTGATGCCGGTCACGTATTCGCGTGCCGGTTCACAAAAAGCGCACGGAAGTGAGCGGCCTGCGAACGGCGCGCTTTTTGAGTGAGACGCCTTTTTAGAAGGCGCGAACCCGAAGGGCGCCGTAGCATGGATGCGAAGGCGCAACTCCGGCCCGGGCACCAGACCGTGCCTGAAATGCGTATATTGTAGTCATGCTAGACCCGATTTATCAGGCGACCAGATAGGCTAAACGAGCAGCCGCTCCATCGGCCACGATAGTCCGCGTTTATTTACATTTGATCGCATTTAGCTGACCTTCCTAGTTAATAAATCGAGGTGTGCCATCTCAAGGTCATCCCCTTTAATTCATGGTTGTCGAATTTTTCGACGCATAATTTTTTGACAAACTTATCTTGTTTTCAGAGGGGATATTTTTTTGAAACTTGGCTTGTTAAACTCAACGGTTATAAACCAAGTTGTGTAAAGTTGGGGATTGCTTCAAACACAATTTTGGGATGACGGAGAATGTGATGAAAAAAGATGGTGTTTTTTTATTTAGCAATGCATTGTTCGCTTTGTTTGTGTTTTCAATATACTATGCACAGCAACTTCAAGGCGAATATGGCAAGTTAGACATCATCCCTGAATGAATTAAAAAATTTAAATAGGAGAATGGCCCCCTCAGGAAGGCGCTGGCTAAAAACGAGCACATTCTTTTAATATTTCAAAATAGACTAGTTCAGACGGCTTCGGCTAATTGTATTTTTTTAAGCAATCTTTTTTGTCGCGCTCTCAAGTAGCTCATTGATGAGCGTCTGATAAGGCTTATCCGATTTTGCCGCCAGCTTTTTCAGTTTTTGCAAAACTTCTGGCGAAATACGAATAGCAATAAGCTGTTTGGCTTTGCCTGTGGCCGGGCGGCCGACACGACGGGCGCGGTGAAGTTCGTCATCGCTCGATTCGGGGATGTCAGAAAAATCAATGTCTTTATCCTGCATAGGCTTTACGTTCTTTGCGGCTTGCCGACCGTGTGCTGATGATGCGGATAGTTTCTTTGCCATTTTTAGCTCTCCTGATCGTGTATACGACAAGTAGAATATTACCTTCAATCGACCGCCCAAGGCGCTTGCGCCGACGCTCGACTTCTGAATGGGTCAAGTCATCCCAATCAAGGGCATTTTCATCAGCAAAAACCGTCGCAGCCTCTTCGAAGGACACTCGGTGTTTTTCATAGTTGGATAATGCTTTTCTCGTGTCCCACGAAAACATCTAATTATTGTATATACGATAATTAAGCGGTTGTCGAGAGAATTAGCGCTTTTTCTTCGCGTTCTGTCGCACGAACGCTTCAGATGTTCCGATCAGATCAGCAACCTGGTAGAAGCTGCCGGTGGTAGCATGAAGCGCTCGCAACTCGGCGGGAGATAGGGCTTTCGCTTCTGGATAAGCCGACAGCTCGAATATTAACGTGGTGAGCGGTTCGTCTACTTGGGCGGCTTGCGCACCAATCCCAACATTAGCCCCTACATTTTTAACGATCATGTTTTAGACAGTGTCATCTTTGTGGGCAATCCAAGGGCGGACAATGCGAATAGTTCGAATAGAGGCGTTTGCTTTAGGCGCAGAAGTTGCAGTTCAACTTAGGCATGGGGAATCAACAAAACCGTC
>DAIDJH010000161.1:0-4571 GCA_027451425.1 Bdellovibrionales bacterium
GCATTCCGCAACACGGCCGGAACCGGCGAAAACCATTTGCGAGCACGTGCTATGCCAAAGGTGGCCAGTCAAGAGGTGCGTAAACCAGATCTTGACGCTCAATTGGTTTCTGAAAGTATCGCGCTTCAGCTTGAGAAACGTGTGTCGTGGCGAAAAGCGATCAAAAAGGCGATGGCGGCTTCGTTGCGTAGCGGGGTGCGCGGAATCAAAGTTATGGTGGCGGGTCGGTTAGATGGCGCTGAAATTGCGCGCACAGAATGGTACACCGAAAAGAGCGTGCCACTCCACACGTTGCGTGCAGACATTGATTACGGGACAGCGGAGGCGCTGACAACCTACGGGTTGATCGGCGTTAAAGTCTGGATCTATCGCGGCGACATTATGTCGGCAAAAGAAGTTCAGGAGGCGAATCGTGTTAAGTCCAAAGAAGGTTAAGTGGCGGCGTCAACACCGCGAAGGATTTAAAGGTCTTGCCCGTCGCGGCAGCACGATTTCATTTGGCGATTATGCTTTGGCTGCAACGACATGTGGCCGAGTCACTGCGCGCCAATTGGAGGCCAGTCGTATTGCGATTAGTCGGTCGGTAAAACGTGGTGGTCAGCTTTGGATGCGTGTGTATCCCGATCGCCCGATTACTAAAAAGCCGGCTGAAGTTCGAATGGGTAGCGGTAAAGGCGCACCAGAACTTTGGGTTGCCAATGTTTTACCAGGACGAATTTTATTTGAAATTAACGGCGTGACGCGTGAGCAGGCAGAAAGCGCATTTCGGTTAGCTCAATACAAACTGCCAGTTCGCACTAAGTTTTTGGCGCGTGAATAAACAGTTCGGGAGAGAAAATGAAGTTTAAAGAAATACAAGATTTAACAGTTGAAGAATTGCGCAAGCGACAGCGATCGATGAATGAAGAACTATTTCAGACTAAGATGAAGTTATCGCTTGGCCAGTTGGCAAATCCGCTTATCGTGCGAAGTCTCCGAAGGGATATTGCGCGTGTGAACACCGTATTGGCGGCCAAACTTTCGAGATAAATTTGAGAGGATTTTTGTATGACAAAAAAACGCAATGAAGTGGTCGGGCGAGTGGTAAGCGATAAAATGGCGAAAACCATTTCCGTCCAAGTGTTCTCGCTAGTGAAACATGCGCGCTACGGTAAATACATTCGCAAGTCGTCGGTGTTTAAAGCGCACGATGAAAAAAATGAAGCGAAAACCGGGGATTTGGTGCGTATTTTTGAAACCCGTCCGCTGAGCAAAACCAAGCGTTGGACGTTGGCCGAAATTGTCGAGAAATCGAAGCAAGTTTCTGGAGTTGAAGTATGATTCAAATGCAAACGCGACTAAAGGTCGCTGATAATTCTGGTGCACGCGAGGTCCAATGCTTGAAAGTGCTCGGCGGCAGCAAGCGTCGTTATGCAAACATTGGTGACGTGATTGTGGTGTCAGTTAAAGACGCGTTACCTAATTCGAAAGTCAAAAAGGGTGATGTGGCCAAGGCAGTAATTGTGCGGACGACTCATAAATTGCGCCGGTCCGATGGCAGTTATTTACGATTTGATGATAACTCTGCGGTTTTGATTAATGCGGCACTTGAACCCATCGGCACGCGTATTTTTGGGCCGGTTGCTAGAGAGCTGCGAGCAAAGAAGTTTGTGAAAATCGTTTCATTGGCCCCTGAAGTGCTATGATTTGAGGAGAAATGAAGTGAGTACATTATCTGAAAAATACAAAAATGAAGTCGTGCCACAACTGAAGAAGCAGTTGAAGGTTGCGAATGTTCATCAGGTACCAAGGCTTGATAAGATTGTTTTGAGCGTCTCGTCGGGTGAAGTGGTGAAAAACCCGAAAATCGTCAACAATGTTGTGGACGAATTGACCGCTATTGCCGGTCAAAAAGCGGCGATCACTCATGCTAAAAAAGCTATTTCCAATTTTAAATTGCGTGAAGGCATTCCGTTGGGAGCGATGGTCACATTACGCCGCGAGCGCGCTTGGGTGTTTCTTGAAAAATTGATTCACTTTAGCCTTCCGCGAGTCCGGGACTTTCGTGGGCTTTCACCGAAAGGCTTTGACGGTCGTGGTAACTTCAATATGGGCGTTAAAGAACAAATTATTTTCCCAGAAGTAGAATACGAAAAAGTGGATATGATGCGTGGTATGAACATCACGATTTGTACGACTGGCAAAACTGACGAACAAGGCCGCGCGCTGCTTGAGGCGCTTGGAATGCCATTCCGTAAATAAAGGAGTCATGGAGAGATGGATACAGTTGCTGAGTTTTTGACTAGAATTCGAAATGCGGCATTAGCTAAACACGAAAAGGTGGATGTGCCGGCTTCGAATATGCGTGTGGGTATTGCTTCAATCTTGCAAAAGAATGGTTACATACGCAGCTTCAAAGTTGCGCGCGATGGTAAACAGGGCATGATGCGAGTTTATTTGCGATACACCCCGAAAGGCGAACCGATGATTCGCAATATTTCGCGAGAAAGTACGCCAGGGCTGCGAAAGTATATTGGTTCAAAAGAAATCCCGAACGTCAGACACGGTTATGGTATGGCTGTGTTAAGTACAAGCAAGGGTATTATGACTGGCGACGATGCAAAAGAAAAAAAATTGGGCGGAGAATTACTTTTTAAAATTTGGTAGGTGAGTATGTCTCGAGTCGGAAAATCTCCCGTTTATTTACAAAAAGGCGTGCAGGTGGCTTTAACACCAGCGCAGGAGCTTCAGGTAAAGGGCGCGAAGCATTCCCTCGTTGTCCCGCTGATGAGCAAAGTGAAGGCGCAAATTGAAGAGGGCAAGGTGACGCTCATTTGCGACGATGTGGAGCACGGTAAATTTCATGGATTGGCGCGCGCGCTTCTGCAGAATGCGGTGACGGGCGTTTCAAAAGGTTGGTCAAAAGAGCTTGAGCTGAATGGCGTTGGATATCGGGCTAACGTCGCCGGTAAAAAGTTGGAATTGAATTTGGGCTTTAGCCACCCGGTGATTTTTGATATTCCCGAAGGAATTGAAATTAAGGTCGATAAACAAACAAAGATTATGATTACTGGCGCCGATCGTGCCAAGGTTGGACAGGTGGCGGCTCAAATCCGCAATTTTCGTCCGCCGGAGCCGTATTTGGCTAAAGGTATCAAGTATGCTGATGAGCGAATCCGCCGCAAGGCCGGTAAAGCTGCTGGTAAATAATTTTAGTAGTATAACTGTGAGGTTAACGTGAGACTGAATTACCACAATAAATCAGAGCGGAAGTTGAAATCGAGGATGAAAAAGCGCGTGCGTATTCGGAAAAAAGTCTTCGGGACTACTGAGCGGCCGCGCCTCAGCGTTTTTCGCAGTGCCAGTCATATCTACGCGCAAGTCATCGACGATACGTGCGGGAAGACGTTGGCGTCTGCCTCAACGGTCATGGGTAAAGTCAGCGAAGATAAGAGTGGGAAAGATACAGCGGCGGGGATTGGTACTGAAATCGCAAAACTTGCATTGCAAAAAAATATTTCATCGGTCGTGTTTGATCGTGGGGGTTATTTGTATCACGGTCGAATTAAAGCATTGGCGGATGCCGCACGCGAAGCGGGTTTGAAATTTTAACAGAATTTATTGATAGCGCGAGGCAACGGCAGTTAGTAGGCCCACGCGCAGAGGGAGAACGTAATGGCGGAAAGATCAGACAGATCAGGCGGCTCTGAAAGAGGCGAGCGCGGCGATTCTGAATTTCAAGAACGTGTCGTAGCCATCAGCCGCGTCGCGAAGGTTGTAAAGGGTGGTCGGCGCTTCTCGTTTGCCGCTCTGGTAGTGGCCGGTAACGGCAACGGAAAAGTTGGAATCGGTAAAGGCAAGGCAGGTGAAGTTCCCGAGGCTATTACAAAGGCGAGTCGCTCAGCGAAAAAGCAAATGATGACCTTTCGGCTTCATGAGAACCGAACAATTCCCCATGAAGTAGAGGGGCGTTTTGGCGCGACAAAAGTTCTTTTGATGCCGGCGGCGCCTGGTACGGGTGTTATTGCTGGTGGAGCCATTCGCGCAGTTCTTGAAAGTCTGGGCATCAAAGATATTTTGACAAAATGCGTGGGGCCGACGAACCCAAGAAATGCCGTGCGTGCAACATTGGCGGGTCTTAGTCAAATTATGGAGGGACGCCCGTCGCGGCTTGAGGTATAAATATGGCAAAATCATTTCGTGTAAAATTGTTGAAGGGACTTCGTGGGTGCGAGCAGAGCCAGCGTGATGCCGTTCGCTGTCTGGGATTGCGTCGGCGAAACGCTGAAGTCGTTGTGGCTGACAACCCAGCTAACCGTGGTCAGATTTTTAAAGTTCAACACTTGGTGCAAGTTACGATCGAAAAGTAGGTGATCTATGAATATGCTATCAACATTGCGGCCTAAAAGCGGCTCCACACATAATACCAAGCGCCTTGGGCGCGGTCGTGGCTCAGGCAAAGGCGGTCGTGCTGGTAAAGGCAATAAAGGCCAAAAGGCGCGAAAGAGCGGAAACATTCGTCGAGGCTTTGAGGGCGGGCAAACTCCGGTCCATCGACGTTTTCCAAAATTTGGCTTTAAGAACACTATGTT
>DAIDJH010000161.1:4581-4850 GCA_027451425.1 Bdellovibrionales bacterium
TGTTTCGGACTCGGTATGAAATTATCAACTTGAGTCAGCTTGAAAAACTAAGCGGCGAGGTTACGCCCGATTCATTAAAATCGACCGGTTTAATCAAAGCGGGTCCGGTTAAAATTCTAGGCAAAGGAACGCTTGCAAAAGCTTTGACAGTTAAGGCCCATAAATTCAGTGAGACCGCAAAGGCGGCAATTGAAAAGGCGGGCGGTAAGGTTGAGGTCATTCAATTGTGAATCCGCCGAGAATGACAATTCCACCGGAGTTACGGCAGC
>DAIDJH010000162.1 GCA_027451425.1 Bdellovibrionales bacterium
TGGATGTTGTGGTTGTTGTCAAAATGGACCGTCTCTTTCGTAGCCTTCGCCATCTTGTTTCGGTTCTCGACGAGTTTCAATCTCTTCGCGTTCAATTTTGCAGCATCGGGGACCAAATCGACATGACGACCGCCAGCGGCCGCTTGATGCTTCACCTAATAGGAGCGTTCGCAGAGTTCGAGCGACAAATGATCAGGGAGCGAACCGTCGCCGGTCTTGCCTATGCGCGAAGCAGAGGCCGCCGTCTTGGACGGCCACGCACACGCAATGACTCGGCAATCGTCAGCCTTCGGCAGCAAGGCATGACCTACACACAAATTCAGAGACGTCTCGGTTGCGAGCGGAGCGCGATTTACCGTGCGCTTAAAGCTGTGGCGAAATCCCCCTCCAAACCTGCCGACCAAATGCCCGAAATCACGGCGACCAATAAACGAGGTTGAGCCGTGGCGAAAACGAACGATTACACCACAATCGTGATCTTGGTTCCGGGACTTCGAGCACTCATGACTAAAACGCCAAATTGGCCAGAGAACGTATCTGCTCGACGAACGGCTTCTGGGTTTACGGATTTTGAATCTGAAACTAGAGATTCAAGTGAACTCGCCATGAGATTCAACCGATGGAAACGGCAATGAAACTCGGGGCAAACCTTTCAAGTTTATGTAAAAAGAACGGGCTAACTATTGCACGGGTTGCGCGTGAGGCGGGAATACCGATTCAAACACTACACGGGTGGACTGGCGGGCGTGGGTCCGTGAAGCTTGAACAACTCAAAAAGGTTGCATCAGTTCTTAAGATTTCAGTTCATGAACTCGCATTTGGAAGTCCCGATCCATTCGAGTCAGCGAGTGAGGAAGTTCTCAAGGAAATTTTTAGTGGCGACGTCAGGGTCACGCTCCACCGCATCGAACGGAAGCGGTGACTAAACGAAATGAAAATGATGTACACTTTTTGGAGGCACCAATGATTCGAGAGACTAAACGCGAACGAGTTGTCCGCACGATGACGGACCCGGTTCTTGATCACCTGCACGAACTCAAGGCGATTGAAGCCGACCCCAATGCGAAAGAATTGGATGTCGAACGCTGGTGCCAAAGCATGCTGCGAGGCTGTCTCGGGTTCAGCGCGACCAATGGATATGCTATCCACTCGCAAGAGGCTAAGGGCCGCCACCGCCCCGACCTCGTGATTCTCAAGGGAGATCGCCCGGTTTGTGTCGTCGAGATCAAAAAGCTTGGATTTGACTTAAACAAATCTGCGTTGCGATCTGGTAAGGTTCAATTGAACGAATACCTTCGTCAGATTGGAACCGTGAACTGGGGAATTCTCTGCAATGGTTATGACTGGCGGCTTTACGACTTCAGCGACCCGAGTCGCAGCGGCGTGAACGTCGTTTCTGTTAACCTACAAGACGAGCAAGGTGGAATTGATCTCAGCAAGCGTCACGTCGAGGACATTTGTTGGGACCTGGTTGACCTCCATGAATCGATGCTCGCCTCGGGCGGCTGGAATGAGTTCGCGCGTGAAGCAACAGCGTTTTCACCGGAATCGCTCGCCCGTGCCGTCCTGTCGGTGGAGACCGTAAAGTACGTCGCTAGGATCATTCGCGGCGAACACGACTATAGAGCGAATCCCGAGGTTCTTTTCGACAAGCTCCATCACCTTCTTGAAAGCGGTCTTTCTTTGCTCGTCACCGACTGGAATGAGGTCAAACAAGCGGAACTGAACAAATATATCAGCTCCCAGAAAAAAGCTCGTCGGAAAAAGAGCGAGCAAGCCGGAAGGACTGACAGGGCGGACGCTCAGCCGGAAACAGCGCGAGGGGCGGCGGATCAGGACAATACCCCAATTAAAGTGATCACGAACAAGGTCAGCTAGTCAGTCGCTTTCAGGAGAACTTACGAATGAAATCGATCGCCCGTTGGCTTCAAATATTCAGCAAAGCATTTTTAATGAAAATGTACGTGGATAACATCTGGCTTTATTACGTTTGGCACTGCCACTCTCTACCGGACCGGTCATTTAATATTGAGGGACGGCAGTTCCATGTATGCGCGAGATGCACCGGCATTCTTGGTGGCATGTTGGGTTCCATACTTCTTTTACCGATTCAGAAACATTTAATTTGGCCATTCGCTGTTTCAACAGTTTGTCTCGGAGCGGACGGGCTAACACAACTTCTGCGGTTTAGAACGTCAAATAACACGCTTCGGTTAATGACCGGAATGAGCTTTGGGCTCACAGCCCTCCCGGCTCTTATCGCGGTGGGGAGCCTATTATGCCACAAATAAAGACCATTCAGTTTCCGAATACAGCGTGGGGGCAAAAAAAGAAAAACGAAACGCTCGTCCAGTATTTAAATCTGGGTTGGAAAGTCGTTTCAGAAACTATCACGCCGGGCCGATATAAAACTGAGAACGCATGCTGCATGTTTGCAATGTGCGGTCCCTGTGGAGCTTTTATGGGTGGCCACACAGATGGCACGATCAATATTACAATTCAACATGACGGCACTCCCGATACGACGAAACTTCCTAAGTCGGCTTCCGCCAAAAAGTTCATTTCGCCCACCGAAAAAATCAAGGCGGTTCTCGCCTTACTAATTACCGCCTTCATAATTTGGGTTGGATACAACGGGTATCAGAACTATACGACAGCGCCCAACAAAACGTCAGAAAAAACAGCGGCCAGCATCAATTATCCGGGTTTTTTGGGGATCAAATGGGGAACTGAAGAATCGATAGTTCGGGCGAAATTCGAATCATATGGCCTTAAATTGGCATCACGAAGAAATGTTCATCCGGGGTATTCAGAAGATTACATTGGCCAAGTCATTGGTTTGCCAGTCAAAAGATTCACCGCGCATTTTGACTCTGGGGGTCTGGTATCGGTTGAAGTCGATCTGAATACCAAGACAGCTGGCAGACTGTCCCAGACATTCAAACACACACTTAAGTTGATGACGGTCAAATATGGCATTCCGACAGACGACAAGGTAAACGCTGTTGGTCAAATCGCCATCTGGAAGTTCCGAAACGATACGTGCCTCACCTTAACAAATTTACACACAAAGCAAACAAATACGTTACGCTGGGTATTCAGCGAGACAAGCGAAGTGCAACGCGTGACGGGGAAAGGCTGTAGCCTTGACTAAATTCCAACAATTAGTCGTGATGGTTATTATTATCGGCACAGTCTGGGCAACGTTAGCTTTTGCGCATACCAGCCCGGCTGCGGCTGTTTGCTTTTCGCCCGACGGACCATGTGCGGATAATTTGTTGAGATTTGTCGGCGGCGCAAAATCAAGCATCGATATGGCAATTTATGACATCAATCTGAAAGACCTTGTTAAGATACTCATATTGAAGGCAAAGCACATGCGAGTTCGTATAGTTGTTGACAAGCGCCAGTCACACGAACGTTATTCGCTTGTTTCAAACTTGGAAAGCGCAGGCGTAAAAGTCAGGTATGGGCATCAGCGCGGCATCATGCACGATAAGTTTACGATAGTTGACGATAAGATGATCGAAACCGGCTCGTTCAATTATACAAACCATGCGACCAAAGCCAATCAGGAAAACCAGATTTATTTAAGTGATCCGAATGTCGTTAAGCGGTACGAAAAACAATTTCAAAAAATTTGGGAGACGGCGAAACCTTCTCAATAACAGGGTATTTAAAAATAATAGTTCTAACTGTCGCGCGGTCCCCTAGCGGCGGATACCAACCCATAATCAATCAAAACTGCCGCCATCGGCTCACGCGAGCCAACTGCGAGTTAATCGAAAAGTCCAGCGCAACGAGGTGCTGCTCCGTCAGTTTGGTAATGCCAATCACCATACTGTCAACGATGTCATCGTGACGACCTGTAGGGAAAACCGACCATTCGTGAATTACATCCCCCACCCAAGGGTTCAAAGATGGGTCAGGCAAATAAATGTTCCCGGCTTCAATTTGCGGCGCTACAGCCTGTGCACGCGCCTCTTTTGAACCCGCTGGCTGAACTGGGATTAAACCCGAAATCTTCGTCCGCAACGTATCGATTAAGGCCTTTGAGTTTGCGGCGTTTTCAATATATTTGGCGGATGCATTCGGCCACTTTTCGCACAAAGCTGACAGCGCGGCGATACTTTCAGTGAATGTCATCCGAGCGCGAACTATATCGAGAAGATATTTATTCGCGCCCTGTTTGCCCCAGACGGTAAATACGCAGTAGTCCGAAGTTTCGCTTGCACCGAACGTCAGGTCAACCGCGATGCACTGCCGGTCGAGCTGTGTTGGCATATCACGGTAAAATCGCCACCATGTTTGCTTGATAATATTTCCTTCGGCAGGAGCGGGACGTTGTTGGTAAAGTGCCTCGAACATTTGCGTTCCAATGGTTTGTTTGATTTGAAGTAATGCAGCTTTGTCGTAACGCTCCAGGCACAACGGTCCATCAATTACGCGTCCGAGTGGGTCGTCGGGTTCTGCAAATGCCGGGAGTCGAATTTCCGTCCACACGCATCCGGTCTCGTTTTTCCGCGATGATAGATGACCAATGAGGTCGTCCTCGTGCCATCGTGTTGCCAATATAATTATCGAGGCCGCCGGTTCAGCTCGTGTGTAAAACGTCGAATAAAACCATTCTATCGCTTTTCGTCGCATGGTTTCGCTCTGCGCGTCTTCCCAGTTTTTGCAATAGTCGTCGACAATTCCAAGATGAAATCCTCGCCCCGTGATGGGCCCGCCAATTCCCGCTGTCACCATCCCACCACCTTTTGTTGTCGTCCAACGGTCGGCGGCAAGTGAATCCTCACTGAGCCAAATCCCAAGCGAACCTTGGTGTTCATGAATGAAGTTTCTGGCG
>DAIDJH010000163.1 GCA_027451425.1 Bdellovibrionales bacterium
ATTTTTATCTGAAAACGCTGAATTTGCCGAGGCGTGCGAACGAGCGCGAATTACTTTTGTCGGGCCGACGCCAAACTCAATTCGCCTTTTTGGCGACAAGATATCGGCAAAAAAACTTGTGCAATCGGCGGGCGTTCCGGTCATCCCTGGATACGACGGTGACGATCAGAGCGAGGCGCGGCTTATGGCGGAGATCGAGCGCATTGGCCCGCCGTGTATCGTGAAGGCGGCAGGCGGCGGCGGCGGGCGCGGTCTCCGTGAGGTTTTAGACCTTTCATCGGCGAAGGCCGCAATTGAATCGGCAAGACGAGAGGCCAAGGCGGCGTTTAACTCCGAAAAGCTATTTGTCGAGAAGTATCTTGATCACGCCAAACATATCGAGTTTCAAATTTTTGGAGACGCCTCGGGGCGCGTCCATAGTTTATTCGAACGCGAGTGTTCCGTACAAAGACGGCATCAAAAAATTATTGAAGAGTCGCCGGCGGCGCAGTTGAGCAACGATTTGCGCGCGCAAATGTCGAAAGCGGCGGTTCGAATTGGAACTGAAGCCAAATATCGTGGTGCCGGCACGATTGAGTTCCTTGTTCAAGACAATCAGTTTTATTTCATGGAAATGAATACGCGATTGCAGGTCGAGCATCCGGTAACGGAACAAGTGCTCAGTCTCGATTTAGTCAAAGCCCAGATTCTTACCGCCGAAGGCTCGGGGGTTCTCTGGTCGACTGAGGACAGGGCTCCACGAGGGCACGCGATTGAATGTCGAATATACGCAGAAGATTTCGAGCGAGGCGGTGTGCCGTCGACGGGGACGCTTCATTACCTTTCATGGCCACATGGCCCCGGTCGGCGGTTTGAGTGTGGTTTTGAAAGTGGGGATGTGGTTACTCCGTACTATGATCCGATGATCGCCAAAGTGATCGTTTGGGATGAAAGTCGCGCGCGTGCCATACGTAAAATGCGCGAAACGCTCAAGGAGTGTATCATTTTTGGCGTCAAAACAAATATTCCATTTTTGCAGGCGATATTGAAACACTCTGATTTTGTAGACGGCACAATGACAACTAGATTCATTGAAAATTATTTTAGAGAGGGCATTCCACCGAGAGAGGCCCCTGAAGACTTTGATCGAATTGTTCAAGAGTTGCTCAAGTTGCATCAGCGGGATAACGTCGTTCATCCGAGCCCGTGGTCAAGTGGGGGGGCAACGTGAGAGAAGTGCGGCTTGAGATTAACGGCGGCGCTCATCGCGTGCGCAGTTTGCGAACGTCAGATGGGCTGTGGCTCCATCTGAATGGAGAAACTTATTTTATTGATCTTAAGAAGGACGAGAAGGGTAGGGGGCAGAGTCGGTCGCGCGGCAGGGGTGTGAATCGCGAAGCCGACAGCGCAAGCAATCGGGTTGTCGCGCCAATGCCCGGCAAGGTAATCAAAATTAATATAAAAAGCGGTGATTCGGTGGTGGCTGAGCAAATCGTTGTGGTGATAGAGGCGATGAAGATGGAATACAATCTTACAGCCCCCAAGGCCGGTCGCGTGACGATGATTCACGTTCGTGAGGGAATGCAAGTGGAACTCGAGCAAACTCTGGTGGAATTTGAGGTAAGCAAGGCATGAGGGACAGAATTCAAATTGTCGAGGTCGGTCCGCGAGATGGATTGCAAAACGAAAAGCTCCCGCTGGATATTGTAACGCGAATTGATTTGATTCGCCGCCTTGCGGACGCGGGCCTTCGCCGCATTGAAATTGGCGCGTTTGTGTCGCCCAGATGGGTGCCGCAAATGGCGGGAACTCTCGAGCTGTCTCGAGAAATCTTGAAATTAAAGGCGGCGGGTGCCTTCGCTGAAGACACGCAGTTTTCTTGCCTGGTCCCTAACGTGCGGGGGATGGAAGACGCTTTGAAATCAGGTGTCACTGAAGTTGCGATTTTTGGCGCTTGCAGTGAGACCTTTTCGAAAAAAAACATCAATTGCTCGATTGCCGAAAGTTTTATTCGCTTTCGGCAGGTCATGGAGATGGCGCGCTATCACCAAATGCGAGTGCGCGGCTATCTTTCAACGGCGTTCGGTTGCCCTTACGAAGGTCGGGTGTCAGAAGCGCGCGTTGTTCGTCTGGTTCGCGCGTTGATCAAGATGGGAGTCTATGAAGTCTCGATTGGAGACACCATCGGAGTTGCCACGCCAAAACAAGTCGAGTCACTCCTCAAGAAAGTAAAACGCATCTCGCCACTTTCGAAAATCGCCATGCACTTCCACGACACGCGAGGTACGTCGCTGGCTAACGTTTACGCAAGCCTTCGTCTAGGAGTGAGAACCTTCGATGCGAGCGTTGGCGGTCTTGGCGGATGCCCCTATGCTAAAGGCGCGACGGGGAATCTTGCGACTGAAGATCTGCTCTATTTACTCAAAGGCATGGGCTATCGTCTTACGCCCAACATTCAAAAGCTTCAGCCCATTAAGAAAATGATAGAAGAAAAGCTTGGCCGCGAGTTGCCGTCTCGAGTGGGCAAAGCCGGGGCGTGGCTGGTCGAAGACACAGTATAAATTCGCGCCGAAAACCTGCCGATATGATATTCGGAGGGTTTCATGGTACGAAAGTGGCTTATAGTTCTGTTTGTTGCCGTTGCCGCTGCATTTACATGGTACGCCGTTGGCTGCGGGCCGGTGAATAATCCGCCCAACAATTTTCTCCCGCGCATCGGATTTTAAATGTTGAAGAGCCGCGCATGAAGCGAATACCTATGATGCAATATATTTTTTGCTTAATCGCTGTTGGATTGACCATCGGGTCATCAAGGGCCTTTGCCACCGATGGGAGCGCAGGATTAAATCAATTTTATCAACTTTTATTCGGCACGCCGGATCAAGAGAACGCCGCCATCAACAACGACGGCGTGCACGACGTGACCCAAGAAAACTGCAACAGCTACGGCGGGGTCATCGGCGTTGTGGACTCGTTTTTCTGTCATATGGAACATGACATGGGTATCACAAGTTTAGGCTCTTACACGAATACGTACGGCAACTATCAAATTCACGCGCAGTTTACACAGACGCCACTTTCGATCGCAGGTCACCTTTATGCGTATCAGGGTGAAGTATGGGCCTGTAACACGACGACGTCCGATTGTTCGCAAACCGCCAATTACCAGCAGGCCTATTACGTCGCCTTTACCAATGATCCAGGTGGTGGCGTCAACAACGGCTATTTAATTACCGAACCTGGAATTTTTAGCGGCCAAACCGGTACGGCCATGCAAATCTCTTACGATGTTGGTTCATCGCAGCCCAATCAGTATGTGACGGTTCAGGCGATTTTTCAAAATTCCAGCGACACCTATTCGATGTGGGCAAGCGGTCTGAAAACATCGACGAACGTGCAGTTGAATCTTGCCAGTTACGACTCCACAAACGGTGGGGTGCGATTTGCGCTTTCGACCACGCCCGACATTGGCGATACAAAATATTTTAATCTATATTTTGAAAATAGCGGCGGGGCTACAAGCTGTTCATCATCGAGCAATGGGTATTGTTCAACTGACAACTCGGCATTCGGTATTTCGACGGCTCCCGCAACGGGCGATGGGCTTTGCCTCTATTCGACCGATGCAGGCTCGAGTGTCGCAGACAGCGTTGTGTCGTCATCAAGTTGCGGTGGCCTACCCTTTGTGACATTTTCTGATTATGCGCTCACGGCGGACGGCACACCCAGTGCGCAAGCATTGACGCAATCTACGATTTTGTCTGCACCAGGCTCGGCTTGGAATGGGATGCCGGCTACTCCGTCATCGTTGTAGAAGCGGCTTTAGCGCGAGTCATCCAAGCTCTCACCTGCTTATCGAGTTCGGTCAGAGACACAGTGCCATGGCCGATTACGGCCGCGTGAAATTGTTTGACGTCGAACTTTGGCCCGAGCTCACGTTCGGCAAGATGCCGAAGTTCAAGAATTTTCAACTGCCCAAGTTTATAAGCCAGCGCCTGTCCGGGCCAAACTGAGTACCGATTGACTTCGTTGTCGATGTCCTTCTCATCGTTGGCGAGATATCGGCGCATGTAAGCACGCGCGCGCGCCTGCGACCACCCGTAGTAATGGATGCCGGTGTCGACCACAAGGCGAACGGCTCTTAGCATATCATCGTTCAAATTGCCGAGCCGTTGGAGCGGGTCTTTGTACATGCCCATTTCATTGCCCAAATATTCAGCGTAAAGCGCCCAGCCCTCGACGAACGAATTTGAGTTAAATAATTTACGCTGATAATCGGTCAGCTGATCTTTCATCTCGAACTGCAGCGCCAATTGAAAATGATGCCCAGGTACGGTTTCGTGCAGCATGAGTGTGGTCACTTCGTATGTTGGCACGGATCGCAAGTTTTTCGTATTTACGATAAATCGCCCATAGGGGAGCATTTCGGTTGGCGGATTGTAACTTCCCGACGCATCGTTTGGGTTACTTGTCTCTACAATTTTAAAATCACTTTTTGGCATTAAACTGAAAAATTGAGGGACGCGGCGAGCGGTTTTGGTCTTCACCTGTTCGAAGGCATGAAACATCTCGGCGCGTGTTTTAAAGAAATATTTCGGGTCGTGGAGTAGCGAGGCGAGAAACTGTTTGTAGGTGCCTTTGAAACCAAGTTGCCTGCGTATTTTTTCGATTTCAGTTTTGATGCGCGCCACTTCTTTCAAGCCTATTTTGTGAATTTGTGGCGGAGTGAGGTTGAGATTGGTGTTGGCTAAAATTTCTTGCGCATACCATTTTTTGGCGTGAGGCAGGCCGGCGAGTCCGAAACCATGCCGGCAATGTGGGGCATATTCTTCTCTAAAAAAGCGATCGAATTT
>DAIDJH010000164.1 GCA_027451425.1 Bdellovibrionales bacterium
ATACGTTTATAAAGACTCGACCGTGAAATTTGAAGTTGTCTCGATGCCTCTTCAATGTCACCAAATTTTTTGAGAGCTTGTGAAATTATGGTGGATTGAAAATTTTGGAGCATTTTATCAAGACCAATCGAGTAGTCCATCGACAGGCCGTTGCCCCCCTCGAAGCGCGGTTGAACGATGCGGAGCACGTCCTCGCGACGAATTATGGGCAGGGGAGAGGTCAGGGCCAACTGCTCGCACACGCGTTTGAGTTCGCGCACGTTGCCGGGCCAACAGTAGGCCTCCATCGCTTGAACGGCGTCGATGGAGAGCTCTTTTTTGTGAAAGCGTTCGAGCGATAAAAACCATGTGGCAAGATCGGCGATATCTTCTTTTCTCGCGCGCAGCGGCGGGAGCACGATTTTTTTTGCGCTCAGACGCCACAGCAAATCCTCGCGGAATTTTTTTTCTTCAACCATCCTTGCGAGATTGCAATTCGAAGCCACAATCACTCGCGTGTTGGTGCGAATGACGTCCTTCGAGCCGATGCGTCGCACTTCGCCCGACTCCAAAAAACGCAGCAGCTTCGCTTGCAGCGGCAGCGAAAGGGCTTCGGCTTCATCAAGAAACAGGTCGCCGCCATGCGCCGCTTCTGCCAAACCAATTTTATTTTGATCGGCGCCGGTGAACGATCCGCGCATGTGACCGAACAATTCCGATTCAAATAAATTTTCAGGGATGGCGGCAACGTTTACGGCGATGAACGGCCGGCCCGGCTCTTGATTGTGGATCAATTGGGCGACGACTTCTTTTCCTGTGCCCGATTCGCCCTCAAGTAAGATTGGGCCGGGTTCACCACGCAAAAACGCGATCTGGCGTTTGACCTCTTGCGAAGCGGTCGAGTTACCTATCCATACCGCTCTTTTATCGGGATGATGAAACGAGGCCATTTGCATGAGAAGCAGAGCCTCGATTTTATCGAGGATCAAATGCACTTCTTCTGTATTGAGCGGTTTGGCGATGTAACGTGAAGCGCCGGCGCGGATACAGTCTTCCATCAGATCGCGGTCAAGGTCGCCCGACATGGCGACGATTTCGAGATACGGCATGCGTTCTTTGAGCGTGCGAATGACGTCTAAACCTTCGGCGCGCGCAGTGTTGCCCGACAGATGCATATCGACTATTGCCGCCGAATACTCGCCATTGGGCGGGACGTCCGCGATATTGTTGTATGCGGCAAGCCGCCAATGCGCGGGTAAGCCGATTTTTAACGTTTGCAAAATCAAATCGTCATCATCAACGGCTAACAGTGTGAGAGATTTCATGCTAGTGTGTTTAAACCATGGCGAAAACAAACGCAAACAAACGAATTTTGCTGTTAGAGGGGATTCACCCTGGGGCGAAAACATGTCTTGAGGCCGCCGGGTTTACTGTTGAAACTGAAAAAAGCGGTTTTGAGGGCGATCAACTTGCGGCTCGTGCGAAAGGTTTTCATGCCGTCGGCATTCGTTCAAAGACAAAAATGACAAGCGCGGTTTTAGAAAAACTCCCTGAGCTGGAAGTGATCGGCTGTTTTTGCATCGGCACCGACCAGGTAGCGCTCGATCATGCCAACAAAGTCGGTGTGCCGGTTTTTAACGCTCCTTACAGTAACACGCGCAGTGTGGCCGAATTGGTGATGGCCGAAATGGTGGCGTTGTCGCGGCGACTCGCCGATCGCACTATGCAAATGCATAAGGGAGTGTGGCAAAAAACGGCGACGGGGGCGAACGAAATTCGCGGCAAAACGTTGGGCATTGTCGGCTACGGTCATATCGGTACGCAGGTGAGTGTGCTGGCCGAGGCCTTCGGTCTTCAAGTGATTTACTACGACATCGTGAAAAAACTCCCGATAGGCAACGCGCGCCCGTGCGAAAGTTTACACGATCTTCTCGGGCGATCGGATTTTGTCACGTTTCATGTGCCCGATACCCAGCTTACGCGCAAGATGATGGGCGAAGCGGAACTTCGCGCCATGAAGAAGGGCGCCTATCTTTTGAACGCAAGCCGCGGTCTTGTTGTCGATATCCCAGCTCTTGCGTCGGCGCTCAAAGCGCGCCACATCGCGGGCGCGGCGCTCGATGTCTTCCCCATTGAACCGGCATCAAACGATGGACGGTTTACGTCGGAGGTGCAAGAACTCGAGAATGTGATCCTCACTCCGCACATCGGCGGCAGCACCGAAGAAGCGCAAGAGGCGATAGGTCTTGAGGTGTCAGAAAGTTTTGTGCGATTTTTGAAGTCGGGCGCGACGACGGGGGCGGTGAACTTCCCGCGTGTGGATGTCGCCGAACCCCGTGAATATCCACGCATCGTGAACATCCACCACAACGTGCCCGGCGTTCTTGGCGCGGTAAACAATATCGTCTCCGAGCACGGCGCGAACATCGTGGCTCAACATCTGGCGACCGATCCGGTGATCGGCTATCTCATCATGGATCTTGGCTTGCCTGACCCCGCCGAGCTGAAGACGGTTGCTGGCAAAATCGGCGCGCTCAAGACGTCGATTCGCACGTATGTGCATTGATCAATCAGACTGAAAATATCGCTCAAGCCGCGAACAAATGTGGCGGGGGGGAGACGGTGTATCTATTTCGCCCGGAATTTTTTGATTCGTAAAGCGCGCTGTCGGCGCGTTTGATCCACATTTCGAACGGTTCTTTGCCGAGTTCCGCAATGCCCATTGAAACCGTAAAACGCACTTGAAAACTGCCATGTATGACGACGTGCGCGCGTATCTGCTCGAGCGCGGCTTCGGCGCGCACAATGGCGCGTTCCACTTTGCAGCCGGGCAAAAGAATCGCGAATTCTTCGCCTCCCGTTCGTGAGACGTGATCGCCAGGTTCGTTGAAGGTTTGCTTGATGGTTTTCACGCACTCCTTCAGAACGATATCGCCGACATTATGCCCGAACGTATCGTTTATGTTTTTGAAGTGATCGAGGTCAAATACGACCATGCAGGCTGGAGTTTGTCGTTTCTGATACAGTTCGTAGAGCCGGCGGCATTCTTCATCGAAGCTCAGGCGATTGTACGCTTTTGTGAGATGATCGATGTGCATTTTTTGATTGGCGTCGGAAAGTTTTTTTCGAACCGAATCGAGATTGGTTTTGAGAAGCGTCAGGCTTTTTTCGCGCCGCTCGTCGCGACGGGTTTGCTGTTCAACATAGAAATCGATGAACTCGCGTGAGCGTACACGCAAATCCTCGATGGAGTTGGCCTCGACCGCTTCGCGCAGAAGTCCGAGGCTTTGATGAATTTTACTGTCATCGATTTTTTCGAGACGAATCGCATCGCCGAGCTGGTCGGCGAAATCCCAAACGATACCTTTGAAATCTTCGAACGTATTTTGGATATATGTGTACTCGTCGAGCCGGTGAACCGAAAAAAACTGGCGAAGACGGAAAAGAACTTTTTCTTTCGTGGTCTCGTGGGCGGCTGCCCCCTCGGCGACGAGAAGCGCCTTGATGAATTCGTCGAAAATTTCGCGCGCTTTTCGCGTTGGGTATTTTTCGGTTTCGATTAAATTTTTGTTGTACACGTCGATGAGATACAACAGCGTCGCGCGATCTTCGGAGATTTCGGTCGTCTCGTCGACCTTGGCGTTTTTGCTGGCGCCAGTTATGCCCGCGTCAAATTGCTCAATGAGCTTTTGTATCCACTGTTTCACTGAGAACTTATCGGTATTTGCCGGCTATTATTCACTGGTTTATGGTCCGTACTGAAGAAAAACTAAAACGCGAAGTAGGGGCCGGTGTAGGGCGTGCCATTGATGGTGGCGCTTTGCCCGCTGATGCCGATAAAGACCGTGCGGCCCAAGAAAAACGGCAGACCCCAGTCGAATTGCCCCGCTAAACTACCGCCGAGATCGTTGAAGACGATGTTCGGATTGGTCGACGCAAAGTCTGTGGCCGCACTATCAATCGAGAAACTTGTACTATAGCCGGTGCCACCGCAGTTGCTGGGTGTGTAGCTGTAATTTGTTGCGGTCAAAAAGGAGGTGCCCGTTGGGCAGAAGAATGACGACAATGTGCCCGAACACAAGGGTAAAGTAGAACTGGGGAAGTACAAACCATTCGATCCACTATCTAAAAACGAACTCATGCAAGTTCCACTGTACTTGGTTTGCATGTCCCCATAAGTGCTGTCAGCCTGGTAGACTTTTGCGGTGGATGGTGGCGTATTAGGAGCAGATGTGCCATCGGATGATATCGTACTGACGCCGAAGATAATATAGCCAGGAGCGTTCATGGCGCCAGAAGAAGAAACGCCCGGCAATTCGACTGTAATACCGTTGTTGAAATTGGAGCTACTAAGCGCGGAAATTGGATTCTGAACTTGGTCGGCAAGGGGCATGGCACTATCCGTGCAGCTCGATCCCGAGCACGTGTAATATTGGCCGACCGGACCTGTCACGCATGTCGAGCCGCAGTCGTGAGTGAATTCACCGACGCCTAAGATTCCATTAAATCCAGTTGTTGAAGCGTCTTGGTCCGGGTTCGTGCATGACGAGGGAATGCTCCCGTAATTGGGATTGATAACTTGAACTGGAAAGCTAGAGACCATTTGATATTTAGTACTATCGGGACTATTGCCAAGGTAAACGTCTGCAGTCGCGACGGACCCCCAATCTGAAGATCCATCGAGATAAGACACGCATTCGGCGACGTCACCGCCTGAGTAAGATTCGTTTGATAGCGGCACGGTAAGAAGCTTTGTGCCTGAGCATGCGCTTTGATACTGAAATATTCTGAGGCCGTAGCTTCCAGTATCGAGAAGCAAAT
>DAIDJH010000165.1 GCA_027451425.1 Bdellovibrionales bacterium
ACGTCAAAATCGGCTGTGTAGGCCGACATTAAAACGACTTTTGTCATAGGCGTTGGCCCAATTTTTTGTAAAATCTGCGGGCCCGTCAGCCCCGGCATCAGGACGTCGACGACCGCCGCATCGGGCTGCCACTGTTGCCAAATTACGAGACCTTGCGCGCCATCTAGTGCCGACCGAACAGCATGTCCACGGGCCTCAAAGGCGCGCGTGAGAGAACGGCAAATCAAACCTTCGTCATCTACAATTAAGATGTTCATGCCAGTGGCAGCTCCACCCTAAACGTGGCGCCCTCACCAACTTGAGAGCTCAGCTCGATTTGGCCGCCGAATTTTTCAACGATACTACGACTCATGCTGAGACCAAGGCCGGTGCCCTCGCCAATCGATTTTGTCGTAAAAAAGAATTCAAAAATTTTAGCGTGTAACTCAGGCGCGATCCCAGGTCCCGTATCTCCAATAGAAATGACGGCCATGTTTTGTTCTCGATTTGTCGAAATGGTGAGCCTTCCGGATTCTCCCATCGCTTCGCAGGCATTTTTGACAATATTAAATATTACCTGTTGGGCTAAGTGCGGCTCCACGAATACCGGCAGATCTTTCTGGCTTAAATTTAGACTCAGCTCAAACCGCCTCGTCAACGAATTGAGGAGTGAAAGCGTCTTTGTCACAATATCGTTCAAATCGATGCGCACTTGCTTTTGTTCAAATCCGGCGGTTGAAAACTCGCGCAAGTTAACAATAATTTTCTGACAACGTTCAGCGGCCAGCTCGACTTCGATAAGATCATTTTTTAAATTCGTTCCCCCCGGGGCTTGCGGAATCAAAAGCTGCGCAAGCGACCGAATCCCCGTGAGCGGATTATTCAATTCATGCGCAATGTGCCCGGCCAAATGCCCCAGCGCCGCCATTTTTTCGCCTTGCATGAGCTGCTTTTTTAAACGAATAGACCGCGTCACATCGACGTAGTGATTGATAACATTTGTTGGCCGGTCGTCATGACCGACCGCGATTGGGTACGAGTGCACCTCATAATCACATCCGCCATGGTGAACCCGCGCACCAAACAATTCGTCGGACAATTCACTGGCGGCGAGGTTCGCAAACCGCTCCGAAAACGCGCGATTCGAACGCAATATTTCGCGCCCAGCCCCAAAAATCGCCACCGGATCTTGTAGACTGTCAAATGTGCGCTCCCACATTAAAGATGAGTCCTTGAGTTGCTGCTCGAGAAACAGGCGATCAAGCGCAATACTGAGAGCCCGTACACGATCTTCGATGAAATTTAAAAATTCATCCGTTTCGTCTCTTCTTAGGGAGTGTTCAAGATACAGAACTCCCCGTGCCTGCACGGGAATAGTGAGCAAACGAGCGAACGGCCGCCCAAAAACATCGGCAAGATATTGACTGTCCTTGCGGTCGTTGAATCGAATCTCAGCTCGCCGCAACCAGGGCGCGGCCACGGTTGCTTCTTGAATTTCTCGCTTCTGATAATACATCACCTTCAACCGGTGATGGGCATCAAAAAACGCCAGAATCGGCTCTTTTACTCGAGAAAAACTTTTTAACTCGGCGCGAATGCAAACCATGACATCGGCCGCAGTTCGAGCCGCGCTCAAATTTTCAACAAATTGAGCTAATCTTTTTATATTTATGTTTTTGCGTCTTTTGATGCCGGGCTTTTTAGTGTTGATGCTTCTGGCTCTCTGAGTTGACAAAGCAGGCTCCGCCATCCGTCTAGGCTAGTGTACAGTTCGTATTCTAGCACATCGCTCAACAGAACCCAATCTTCCAATTCGAATGCCTCGACCAGCTCTCGAAGAGTCGCAATCATATGATCTTCGCTGGCTCGCCACGCGTCACCGCCACACAATGCCCGCTCAAAAACTGGCTTTAGGACGACGAGCCCCTCCGTCAGGACTTGGGTGTTTTTCACCACAGCCATGAACCGTGCGCGCGCCTCAGGGGTCGAACCGCGTCGATAGACTTCGGCAAGGTGAACCGCTTCATCCATTAGACACTCCACCATGCGAGTCATAGTCTCAACCGACGAGATAACCAAATCACCGACCGACTCCGTTTCTATCTCGATTTCGTCGACCTCATTCACCGCCGTATCGGCAAGACGGGCCTCATCCAACTCGCTCAAACCAAGACCGTTGACCTTAACCTTGCAGACGACCCGGCCAACTCTTTGTACATCCGCTTCAATCGAATGGATAAGATCTGAAAGCTTGGCGCATTGATTATAAGATCGTGCAATTTCTTGACCCGAAAATTTTATAATATCCATTTACACCCCGCTGAAATCATGCCCTGCGACGCCGTCACTCAATCGCATATTGAGCAACGCCGTTTGGCACAGTTCGTTCAGTTGCTCGAAGAGCGCCTTTGTCGATTTTAAAATCTCGTTGAGCCCGCCCGGCGGGATTCTCGATTTTTCAGTCTGAAACCAACGAACAAGCGGCGAAATTTCAATGGCTAATCGCCCCACCTGTTCAATTAACACGTCCACTTGATCCAAAATGTGAACGGCGGCCTGATTAGGCGCGATCTCAATAATTTTAATTTGTTCAAGCGCAAGAGTAGAGATTTCGGACAAGCGCGTAAACCCCAAAGTAATGAGGTCCACACTATTGCCCAACGCACTTGCCCTTTCATGCAAACAATGATGGCAAAGATCCGCGACGGCCGCCGCGCGATTCTCGTGGGAGTAGAGTGCGCGCACCAACTCCCATGAAAAATCATTTTCCTCGTATCCGATCAAATCGTAAATGACTCCCGACCGCTCGGCCTTGAGAATCACCGGAGCCGCTGGCGGCTCTCCATTGTACATGCGCCACGCCTCATCAGTAACACGCGAAATATCACATACCTCACGCGAATCGAACCAAAGGATCCGGCTGCCTGGCGCGCGCGGGCCCGTTTCCCAAAACCGAACGGCGGCGAACGAGATGTTCAACGTGGGGGTTTGTGTTAGGGCAGCGATGTGAAGTCCAACACTATCGCACCCAACGAACAGGCGGGCGCCGGCGATAATCTGAAAAAGTTCGAAGATTTTTGTTTGGCCCACGCGATTCAACAAGCGGGGATTATGAATCGCGTCGGCGTTGAACTCTCCAGCAGACCCAACAATCGTGACGGACTCGCCCGTAAGTTCAGTCAGGTTTTCTATTATCTCCGCCCAACTTTCGGTCGAAAGAGTTTTTTGACTTTGGCTAGCGCCAACTTGAACAACAATCCCGGATCGCTTATTTTCATAAACACGCGCCAGCGCGGGAGCGCGAAAGTCATCGTCTGTCAACTCAACCCCCGCGATCATGGCAAATAGATCGCTTAAGTGAATTCTATTTGCGCGATCGACACCGACTTGCGCGTAAAAATATGCGCTGGACTCGTCAGGAATCGACAAGAAACCGTCGGGCTGACGCGCGTACCCCACAACATCCGCGCCGCCAACCAAATCGACGAGATAGCTGGACAGCGGAGAAAACGAAAGATTGATCACGCGATCAAAGCCCGTCATATCATTTTCGATAAGCCACTGTTCAATTCCCGCCAGCCCGTCGTCTATGTCGCCAGCCAGCCATTCATTTGTCGGAAGCGCAATGACCCTGCTGACTTCGTCGAGGCCAACCGTAGCCTCAATAAATCGAGAACGAACAAGCAAATGAATCTCGGCCTCTGGATAATTCCGCCGAAGGGCTCGAAGCACCGGCCACGTTTGATAGATGTCACCAAAGCGCGCCAGTTGAAGACAGAGAATTTTCATTTTGGAGTCTGCTCCTTGATCAACTCAAACAGGAGCCGCACCTTTTTCACTTCACGCGTGTAACCGTTAACCTTTAAGATGCGCTCTGCCCGCTCGTTCAAACGCTTTTTGGCTTCGTCATAATTGCTTTGAATCTTCACGCCAGATCCCCAATCGTTTGTTTGAAAGTGCGCAACAACTTGAGTTTAATTCGCTGATGAGTCAGCGTATCGCTGAGGGAATCGTGCAGCCTACGAATCTTGTACAAACCGAGCTCTGGGTTCAATTTCGCATTTTCGCTCAAAAACTTACCCAGCTTGAGTTGCTCCTCAAGTTGCGTCAGCTCGGCACCCATCTCATCATCGATAAAATCCGTGAGCAGCGGTGCGTGCGCGGGCTCATGAAATATGCGAATTTTGCGATTCATTTCTTTTAACAACCGATCCAATCTTTGCTCATACCCACGCGTGACGTTTGCCATTTGATCGAGATTTGGCAGCAACCGGGAGCGAATTGCCGTAAAATTCGCAACTTCTTCAACCCAATTCTTGAGACGCAGGCTTTCGCTCCCGTAAGAGCCCAGGGCTTCTTCATGCTGACGATTCAGAAAAAATCGCCAAGAGACAAGATCAATGTATGTCGAAACCTGTTCTTCAATAGAGTCTGCGTCGAGTTGGACGGGTAGCCAACATCCCCCTGGCTCGATCATGACCTTGGTCAATCTCATGTCATCGCCGTATTCGCGCGCGATAACATGAATCGCCGGCCAATCTTTTTCGACAAATTTACCGATCGCAAGCCCGATAGCTTGAGCGTCCAATCGCGCGGCACAGGCATGGTGATCCCGGTGACAAGGACTGGAGTGTCGACAAGGAGCACACTCTTCGCGACTTGAAATAATTAGGGCCCCTTCTTTATAGGCACCCGTACGATTGATATCCGAACTACCAAGTGCAATTTCAACTACGCGGATGGGCGAAAGAGCCGCCAAATGTTTAATGCTCGTATCGCCCGTCACAAG
>DAIDJH010000166.1 GCA_027451425.1 Bdellovibrionales bacterium
GTGAATCATGAACAGTACGATCCGAAAAAACACACCATCGTGAGTAACGCGTCTTGCACCACAAATTGTTTGGCTCCCGTGGCGAAGGTCGTACACGACGCGTTTGGCATTGAATATGGTTTGATGACAACGGTGCACTCCTACACAAACGATCAACATACGCTGGATGCACCCCACAAAGATTTACGTCGTGCACGTGCTGCGGCTCTTTCGATGATCCCGACCACAACCGGTGCAGCAAAAGCCGTCGGACTTGTGTTGCCGGATCTCAATGGCAAGTTGAATGGTATTTCAGTGCGTGTGCCGACGCCGGATGTGAGTCTCGTGGATTTGGTTGCACAAACCAAAAAAGATGTGACAGTCGAGTCCGTCAATGAAGTTTTGAAAGAAGCTGCGGCGGGTTCGCTCAAAGGCGTTCTTTACTGCGAAGACGCACCTCTGGTGAGTAGCGATTTTATCGGCAATCCGTATAGTTCGATTGTGGATTTGCAAAGTACGATGACGATGGGGCCACGTCTTGTAAAAGTGTATTCATGGTATGACAACGAGTACGCGTTTTCACTGCGTATGGTGGATTTGGCGCTCTATATGCAGACACGAGGATTGTGATGAAGAGCACTTTAGCGGGCATTCATTCCATTGAAGACTTCGATTTGAAAGATAAGCGCGTGTTCTTGCGTCTTGACCTTAACGTACCGATCAAAAACGGCAAAATCACCGATATGACTCGCATCGATGCGGCTTTGCCGACGATCCGCTATGCTCTTGAGCATGGCGCGAAACTCGTGGTGGCGTCGCATCTTGGCCGGCCTGAATCAAAAGAGGATCGTGTAAAATACTCGCTCGAGCCTGTCGCAAATAAGCTCCAAGAGCTTTTGGACGCGGATGTGATTTTGGTCGATGAACCGGAGAGTGAAGCACCGAGTGCGCTTTTGCGATCGCTCAAGAAGAATCAATTGATTCTTCTTGAAAATTTGCGTTTCAACGAAGATGAAACGGAAAACGGTGACGGGCTTGCCAATGCCATATGCGCATACACGGATATCTACATCAACGACGCGTTCGGGGCTAGCCATCGCGCCCACGCAAGTATTGTTGGCGTGCCAGCTAAGGTAAAACAAAAGGGCGTTGGGTTTCTGATGAAGAAAGAAATCGAAATGCTCGATAAAATTATGCTCGCGCCCGAACAGCCATTCGTTACTATTTTGGGCGGGTCCAAAGTCAGTGACAAAATCGGCGTCATTGAAAATTTAATCGATAAGGTGGACACATTTTTAGTTGGTGGCGCCATGGCCTACACGTTTTTGGCGGCGCAAGGCGTGGCGGTCGGGGCATCGCGAGTTGAAAAAGACAAAGTGAAATACGCCGGCGAACTTCTCATGCGAATGAAAGCGCGTGATAAAAAAATGTTTTTGCCCGTCGATCATCGCATTGTCACAAAATTTGATTCGGCGGCAGATTTGAAATCGACGTCGGCGTCTGAAATCCCGGACGGTTGGCTTGGGGTAGATATTGGTCCGAAAACAGTTGAGACTTTTCGGCGAGAGCTTCAGCGTGCAAAAACCGTTTTTTGGAATGGGCCTATGGGAGTTTTTGAAACCAAAGATTTTGCCGACGGTACATTTGCTGTGGCCAAAGCTTTGGCGGAACTCCCTCATGCTACAACTGTGGTGGGCGGCGGCGATTCAGCGGCGGCGATCAACGCATCCGGTTACGCCGATCGGGTCACTCACATTTCAACGGGCGGCGGGGCCAGTCTTGAATATTTGCAAGGCGATAAGCTGCCGGGCATCGAGGCGTTGAGAAAATAGACCGTGCGACGCTTGTGTCAGAACTCGTCGACGTAGACAGCCTTTTGCCGAATTACTATAGTAATTTACGCATATGAGGACACACTCTAAAATGAAGAAAATCTGCGCGGCAAATTGGAAGCTGAATCTTTCTCCCGAAGAGGCGCGCCGTTACTTTGTCGAGTGGAGTGAACTCAAACCGTCTCGACTTGTTTGTGATCTGGTGTTTTTCACCCCCGCTTACGATTTGCCGGCGGCGGCCGAATTTGCACCCGCCGAGGGCTTTCATTTCGGCCCGCAGAATATTTATTTCGAGATGAGCGGAGCATTCACCGGAGAAATTTCGGCTCAAGCCGTACATGCACTCGGTGCGCGCTGGGCCCTGATCGGCCATAGCGAGCGGCGGACGTTGTTCGGCGAAACTGACGCCATGATAGCGAAAAAGGTGAAGGCGGCAATGGCGGCTGATTTGGTCCCGATACTTTGCGTGGGTGAAACTCTGGCTGAGCGTGAATCCGGCCAAACTAAAAAAGTTGTCTCGCGCCAACTTCGCGCCGGTCTTGAAATGATCGTTGCGGAGTTCGCGTTAGCGCGTCACTTCGCGATCGCATATGAACCGGTCTGGGCGATCGGGACGGGCAAAGTGGCTACCCCTGAGCAGGCGGGTGAAATACACGCCGAAATTCGCGTGGAACTGGGTCATTTGGTCGGCCAAAAACGCGCCCACGAAATACCGATTCTCTACGGCGGCAGCGTGAAACCAGAGAATGCGCGAGAACTTGCGGCTCAGCCCGATATCGATGGATTTCTTGTCGGCGGCGCGAGCCTCAAGCCAAAAGATTTTTTTGCCATTGCGAATGCGTTAAGATGAAATATTACTCCCCAATTTCGGGGGATTGGGTGGATTGACTCATCGGTTGACGGCCGCCGACCAGTGATCTCACATGTCGTTCGTTTTGCCGATGAATTGCTTGCGCAATCAACACAAGAAGGGCAAATGTGGTAAACCCCCATAAAACGAGTTCCAGATTGTGGTTGAACCAGGGGGAGTGACGATCGCGCATCAGGGGCCCTCCACATTGACGTTTATTCAAAAAGGGTGCCGGTGGTGGGGGCGAAATAATTCGAATAGAGCCTTGTCGCATCGTAAAACAGTGGCGTATTTTTGGCACCACGGTGACGGTTTGCCGGCTGCCTCGACACCGCATAGAATTTTCAAATGGCAATGATCAATACTGTTGAACGGCTCATTTCAGCGCGATTGCAGACGGTGGAGTTTTCGCCGACCGATGGACTATTTCTCGAATTTTATATGGGTGCCGGCCAACGGAGATGGGCTCGATTGAACACAAGTGTTGAACTGTTCGAGGTAAAACCGGCATTGCAGTCGCGGCCCATCACAAAGCCGCTCACGTTGTTTTTGCGCTCCCATTTTGTTGGGCACGCGCTCGATCGGATTGAAGAGATCCCAAGCGGTGATGTGCGCCTTTATTTTCCGAAGGAGCGTCATATCGAAATAAAGCAAGAGGCGGGCGGAGTACAAGTTCGGGCATGGGCTGAGGGTAAGTCTGTGATGTTGAAGATGGGCAGTGTTGGCGGTGGTCACGACTCGAAAAAGAAGGAGACGGGCGAGCCAACCTTGCAAAAGCAACTCGCAAAACTGCAGCGAGCCTTAAAAAAGGTCGAGCAAGAGCTGGCGAGTAAACGAGATCAGATGTGGTCGCGTGTGGGCGAGTGGTTGCTGGCCGCGCAAACATTGGACGGCGCCCCCGCTGAATTTGTCGAATATCTGGATTTTACTCAATCATTCGCGTGGAATATTAATCACTGTTTTGAAAAATCGAAACAGATCAAGGCCAAAGTCGTCGGCACGCAGAAGCGACGTGACGAAATCGCAAAACAAATCGTCGAGATCAACGCGGGTAATAAAACACTGCATTCAAAAAAAGAAAATCTTCTTGTGCATGCAAAGTCACAGGGGCGCACATTTCCCGTCGGCGGCCATTTATTTTTTGTGGGCAAATCGGCCGAAGATAATTTGCGAATTTTGCGCGCGGCAAAGCCCTGGCACTTGTGGTTTCATTTAAAAGATTATCCCGGCAGCCACGGAATTTTGCAGATCAACAAAGGCGAAAGGGTATCGGAGTCTATGCTTCATGAGGCCGCTCAGTTTTTGTTAAAAGCGCAATTTGGTGACAAGGCGTCAAGACATGCGGGCGACAAATTCGACATCTTGGTGGCGGAGTGTCGATATGTTAGACCGATCCGAGGCGATCGATTGGGGCGGGTCAACTACTCTCAGGCCCGTACGATCATCCATAAACAAAAGTGTTGACGAATACCGCGATGGAACTTTTAATTTAGCGATGAAAATGCGAACGCGAGACGGCGCGGTTCGGGGCAACAGGTGAACAGCCGGTGGAACTGTGTCGGCGCGTGGAGGGTAGCATGAGCGAAACATCCAACATTATTGAAATTCGCGAACTGACGAAAAATTACGGTGACAGGCGTGCGATCGACCGCCTGAGCTTCAACGTCAAAAAGGGCGAAGTGGTGGGTTTTCTCGGGCCAAACGGCGCCGGTAAAACGACGACAATGAAAATCATCACGGGATTTATCGCTCCCACAGCTGGTGAAGTGCGGATTGCCGGTTATGATGTTTTTGAAAACCCATACGAAGTCAAACGGCGGATTGGGTATTTGCCAGAGACCCCGCCAATTTATGGCGACATGATTGTCGCCGATTACTTGGACTTTGTTGCAAGACTCAAGGGTGTTGAGGGCTCGCGCGTGCCAGGGCTTGTTGCCAGGGCGCTTGAAAAAACGCAACTCACGGACGTCCGCAAGCGGTTGATTCAGAATTTGTCAAAAGGGTATCGCCAGCGGGTTGGGCTTGCGCAAGCGATTGTAAGCGACCCCGAAATTTTAATTCTCGACGAGCCAACGGTTGGTTTGG
>DAIDJH010000167.1 GCA_027451425.1 Bdellovibrionales bacterium
TGAGGTTGTCGTGGCGAGATTGATGCCTCTCGGTTTCTGCGACTGCGGATTTGACTTTGTCTTCGAGAAATGAAATACGACGAAGCGATACCGAAAGGCGCGACATGAGATCGTCATTCTGTTGCAGGACGGCATCAAGCGCACTCGACCGTAGTGCAGATTCAGGTATGCCCGACAAATCCAATCGCTCTGGAATTTGGTCGGGAGTCTTCGGGAGGAGAAGACCAGCATGTGTTTCATCTAATGCGTCATCTGTAAAATCAAGATCTAACATATAAAAAGTGTCTCAGATTTAGACAAAATCTGTCAAAAAATCGGAAATTAAATCATGCGTTATCCTTCAATCCGGACCTAAGTCTGCCGATAGATAAGTATGGTTGAAGCTAAAAAAATCGATTTTCGCAAACTTGAGGAGCGGCGGACCCAAGCCTTGCAGGATAAGCTGAAGGGGCAATTAAAGGCCCGGCAAGTTGGGAAAAACACCTCTCTCCGCCGATTGGTGCTCGGTCTTGTGGTCGAAAGTGAATATGAGGAGGCGGGTCATCTCATTGATGACTATCTCGAAAGCAAGCGAATGTTTCAAATGCTCCAGCGTCGCGCGGCTCCCCATGTCACGCACTCTAAAGATTTAATCAATGCGATTCGGTTAAAAAGAAATTTTCCCAATCTCAGCGCGCTCCCTATGTCGAAGCAGCAAGAAATTTTAGATCGCGCCGTCGGCCACTTTGATGAGTTGAAAATAACCCTTAGAATCATCGAACATCTCACTCGCGACGAAGTGGTGAAAGATTTGCGCTCCACCGTCTGGGTAATTAAATGTGTCGCGTATGTCGTCGCGGCAATCGTCGTTGCCAATTTTGTCCTCGAGATGAGTCACGGTTTGCAAGAGGTCTGTTGGCGAGTTTTTAATGACTACACAGATCGCATGTTCGAGGTCATCAGCCACTTTGTTTAGATTGAATTCTAATGACCCACGTGGGAGTGAACCGCTTCAAGTATCGGGATCAAAAATCCGCGTGTCAGCAGCCTGTTGTTAACAAAAAAGGTGGGGGTGCCCTTGACGCCGACTTCGTTACCAAGCCTTGCCTCGGCGCGAATAGCGGCATCCGAATCGGGGCCGCTGGTGCAAGTTGAAAACGTTTGCGCGTCTATTTTGTGCGATTTCAAAAAGTTACTCACTTCGTCCTGTGCGAAACTCATGGTTCCGCTGGCATCAATGCCTTCTTGATGGTCGTAAATGTAGTGGTGAAGTGCCCATCCATTTTTATTTATTTGCTCTGCACAGTACACGGCGCGGGCCAAGTAGCATGAAATGCCGTCACCGCTGCTCAAAGCTTCGTTGCACGTATTGTCGAGCGGAAAACTGTAAAACTGCATTTGCACATCTGGATGTGAATTCAAAAACGCTTCAACTGGACCGACCGCGTGCCGGCAATGCGGGCAGCGAAAATCAGCGAATTCGGCAAGCGTCATAACGGGGTGGGGGCTACCCGCCACCAGAAGTGGTTTCACCGATAAGTTGATTTGAGGGGAGGCCTGCCAATCCATGACGGTTTCATTGATCACTGTCGGTAACTGGCTCGCGTCGAAGTGATTTAAAATCGAGCGGTTCAACAGAAAAGCCAAGATTGGTATTGAAATGGCAAGGCCAAGATAGCCCTTTGCTGTTGTAAATATCTCGCTGAAATACCGGTGTGCTGAGCGCGTTTGCTCATCTTGGCTTGTCCAAATAAGTCCGAGAATGATGAATGAGAGAAGATATTCAGACATGCAAAATAAACAAAAACTTTTGACGAGAAATGTGGATATAGAACCCATCACGATGGATGTGGCCGCGATCAAACCCGACAACCAGAGGGTGTAGCGACCGAGTCGCGGTAGATCGTCCGACCAACCGAGGAGCCATGTTAGTAATAAAAGCATCAATGCGCCGTTTGTGACGGCCCCCCAAAGGGCCATTGGCACGCCAAGAAATGAAGCAAATGAACTTGCTGTCACCGTATCGCAATTGATTTTGGCGCTGATGTTGCAGATCGCGCCACCTTCGCTAAACCCAAGATTCAAGTTAAAAAAGTGAAGCGTGAGATAACCGTGAATGCCAATTGCGATGAGTGTGAGAACAAACGCTAAGCTGATTTTCGAACGCTGTTTCATATTAGACTTTACTCCGTGGACTAGTGGACTCCATCATTAAAAGGGCATAGCCTATTGAAGTCAAGATGGCGAGGCAATCGAGGAGGCAACGGTTTTGTCCGTCTGGTATTTTTTAGAGAAGGGCCGACCCCGAGGACCTGTGAACGCCGAGTTCATTCTCTCTGAAATTCGTGCGGGGCGTTTGCAACGCCAGGATTTGTTGTACCGTGATCGCGATACACAATGGCGTGAATTGCAGTCGTTCGTCGAATTTCAAAAAAGTCTAGGTGATCAAAAGATAAAAGCTGCTTCGGGTACCGATTGTCTTTGGGTTTTGCTGACGCGAAAAACAGATGGCGGGGGGTACAAACAAAGCGGGCCTTTTCATACGGCGGAAATTATTCGGCAGCTGAAAGACGGAAAAATCACTGTTACTGATTACATTTGGCGCGAGGGTCTCAAGGAGTGGTACAAAATTCTTGCCGTGCCGGAAATTAAAGAGCGCCTGTTTGATCCCGAACAGTTAACGAGAACTGAGGTCCCGATCCCCGTGCCGGTCCCAACTTCGATTGCAAACGTCACGCCTGTTGAACCTGAAACGGTAACCATGGAATCGTCAGCACCGAAGGAGCCGCCGGCATTAAAGGTGGCGGCGGTGTCCAATGAGCCGGTGACCCGGCCAACACCGCCGAAAGAAGTTGCCGCCGCTGCGGTGACACAAAAAGAAGAGGCAGCAACAAAAAAAATACGGCCAGGTCGGGCGGCGACAAAAGCCGCTGAGAGCAAACGAAATATCAGTGGACATCGTATGGGGGCGGTTCGCTATTTTCTGGATATGCCGCCGGTACGGCGCACATTTTTTGCCGTTGTTTCATTGATTTCAATTTTGGGTCTGATGCTGTTTGTGTTTTGGTTGTCATCGTACTTGGATCGGTCAAATTCACGTCTCAAAAGACCGGTGGTGGCGCAAGTTTCGCCTTCAAATTCTCCCCCAGCCGTGGTGATTGCCCATACTCAAATTCCGCAATTCTCCAACCAGAAAGCTCTCAAGCCGAGCGTGAAAAACGCTGTAATAAAAAAACCGGCGGCGGCCGTAATTCACCAACCGACTTACCTTCATGTACAGAAAATTAATAATGGCAGTACAAATCCCGTATTGCGCATCAACACCGATGCGAGCCCACAGATTTCGGTGCAAGTTCAACTTAGCGCGGAGGGAGGTTACGTTCTCGACCATCCGAGTTTTTTTTCAAAAAGAATTTTGCGTTCGCCAAAAAATCATGAGGTGCAATTGGGCGATTGGCATTTACCTTGGGGAGTATATCGGTTTACGGTGGTTTGTGGTCAGCAGACCGACAGAGGTGTGGTTAGGTTTGGAACGGCGGGAAAAGGTTGGCTGACCAAAATTCGGCAAGAGAGAAAAAATGAGATTTTTGCCCACAATGCAGAACGAGTAAGCTATATCAAAACGGCCGAACATTTGGCGCTTGTAACGGCGAAACTAGTGGAAATGGCCGCGCAACATCTCGATTTTTCAAATTGGCATTCGTTTTATCGCGGTTGGCGGTTGGAGTTTAGCCGGGTTCGCAACCCCATCATGAGCCGCATCAGCAACCGCAATCGCGATATTTATTTACATCCAAAGCAGTGGATGGATCTGCGAGATTTACGCAAGGATATTGACCGCACGAGCAAGGCTATCAATAAAGCAAAGATCGAACGGCACGATTCTGGTCATGGGTATTTGCAGAACATGCGGCAGCTCCGCCTTGATGCTCACCAGGCGGAGGCGTTGAAAGAACAGATGATCCACACGTCGATTATGCGTTAGCACTCATTTCGGTTGGTTCGACTAGTGCTTTGAATTCTTTGCCCGGGCGAAAGCGTGGAACGCGCGAAGCCGGAATGACAATTGTTGTACCTGTTTTTGGATTACGACCATTGCGTTGCTTGCGCGAAGCTCGGTCGAACGTGCCAAAGCCGACGATTTTTACTTCCTCACCGGATGAAACCGCATTTTGAATAGCATCGATAGTTGCGTCGAGAATTGTTTCAGTTTGGCTTTTGGTTAGTTTAGCTTTTTTTGCTACTCGTTCGATGAGTTCGGCTTTGTTCAAGGCGTTGTCCTTTGTTAGGGGTTAGCTTCTTTATTGTTGGGAGTCGTAAACTAAAGACTCTGCGGAATTCAGTCAAGAGTCTCGATGTTGAAAAGAAAAAAAAAATCTGTAGACTCCTTTTCATGTTGACGCCCATTCGCAGCCGATTATCCGCGCACCTCGCGAAGTTTTTTAAAGATAAATCCGTGGTGGATCTTTTTGAAATTCCAAAAGAACTTGATCATGGCCACTTGTCGATCCCTGTTTTTTCACTGGCACGAGAAATGAAAAAGGCTCCACCTTTAATTGCTAAAGAAATTGTGAATGAACTCTTGACAAATCCAATTCCTGGCGTCGCAAAGGTTGAGGCGGTTGGCGGATACGTCAATTTTCACCTCAATGAGCTCGAAATTTTTTTCACATTATATAATGAGACGAGAAAAGCCGGCGATCGGCTTGGGTATCGCCGGGTG
>DAIDJH010000168.1 GCA_027451425.1 Bdellovibrionales bacterium
CGCGAAAACCCGTTTCAGGGACGAGCGAATCGTCGCGCAAATAGCTCCCGAATGTGATCATCGGTCCGAACCCAATACTCAGCGTGAAACACAGTTGCCCAACGGCCGCACCCAGCGAACCAATCGTGAGTTTAGAAAAATCCGGATACATAAAATAGCGAAGCGCTTCAATACTTGAACTCATCGACAGGGATTTCAACACCAGTACCAATAAAATTCCGACAAAAATCGGCATGATGAGACCAACCCAACGCTCGATACCTTCCTCTACGCCTTTCGCGACAATCACCCCAGCAACCACAATGTGAGCGATTGCCAACGTCGCTTGTAGCAGCACCGACGCTTTCAATTCAACCAAGCTCGAAACCACAAAATCATGCGGGAGATCGACAAACGGCGCGGCCAAAAATTTTCCCAGAAAGAAAAGTACCCACCCGCTCACAACCGAATAGTAACCTAAAATCGCAATGCTGCAAAAAAGCGCTGTCACCGCGATGAGCGGCATCAAGCGAATGAGGATCGTCCGCTTCGCGCGATTGGGCTCAACTTTTACTTGCGACTGCGCCACCAATTGCTTCTGCGCAGCCAGTAAACTTCGACGCGTGAATTTGCCAATCAAAAGTTCACCGATCAAAAGCGGCACGCCGAGAATGAGCATGAGAAAAAAATAAACAATAACGAACGCGCCGCCCCCGTTTTCGGAGACGATGTAGGGAAAACGCCAAAGGCTGCCAAGACCGAATGCCGAACCTATCGCCGCGAAATAGATGCCAAAACGTGTCGCCCAACCGGCTCGCCTCATAAATCAACTACTCTTCATTACAAAAACGCGAACAGGAACTCCTTCGAGCGCCCATTGTTTTTGAATTCGATTGATCAAAAATTTTCGGTACGCCGGCGTCACTCCTTCGGGATGGTTGGCAAAGGCGATGAAACTCGGCGGCTTTTGCTCGGTTTGAGTTAAATAGTAAAACTTGACGTTGGTCGTCCGATAAACGGGCGCCGGAGCTTGTCGAATCACGTCGTAGAAAAAATCATTCAACTCGCGTGTCGAGATTTTAAAATCAAGTTTTTTGGCCATTCGCACAACCTCATCGAGAAGCGCGTCCTGCCGCCCCGAAACGGCGCTCGTGAACACCACCGGCACGTCGGGTGCAAAATGAAACTCATAATCAAGTCGGTCACGAAACCATTTTTTTGGTTCGGGCTGCTCCGCTTTTAATAAATCAAATTTATTAGCAACGACAATCAGAGCTTTTGATTTTTCATAGGCATATTGAACAATGTGCGCGTCTTGCTCTGTAGGACCAAGCACCGAGTCCATCACCAAAAGAACGAGATCGGCTCGGTCAATCGCTTCGAACGATTTGTACGCCGACAAAATCTCAACGCCATCCCGCCCCGCCAGTCTTTTGCCCTGGCGACGCAACCCCGCCGTATCAACTAAAGTTATTTTACATCCGTCGTAAACGAAACTCTCTTCGATGGCGTCAACCGTCGTGCCGGCGATATCCGATACAAGCACCCGTTTTTCACCCAAAATCGCGTTCACAATTGAACTTTTGCCGGCGTTTGGCTTACCGACCACCGCCAACCGCACTGATTCTTCTTCGACAATCGCTCCATCGGGGATCGTGGCGATGATCTTTTCGACAACTTCATCAGTGTGATCTCGCCGCTCGACTGACGCGTGTAAAACATCGAGCCCGAACTCGTAAAATTCGGATTTCAAAAGCTCAGCGTCGTTTTCTCGATCGACTTTGTTTAATACGATAAAAAATGGTTTGCCGCTTTCTTTGGCGATTCGAACCACGTCGCGGTCTTCAGGGAGTAACCCAGACCTCGCATCCATCATCACAACTAGCAAATCGACGTATTTCAGTACCGACATAACTTGCTCATAAATAAGCGCCGAAAATCGATCGTCGTGCCGCGTGAGCCCGCCGGTATCGAGCACCTCAAAACTCTTGCCCCACCATTCGGCCTGCCCGGCAATAATATCGCGCGTGACACCCGGCTCATTTTTCACAACCGCACGCCGTGAACGCGTCAGAAAATTGAACAACGATGATTTGCCTACGTTGGGCCTTCCGATAATGGCAACGCGAAAGCGAGATCTATTTGGGGACGACATAACCCAGCTCCCGCATGATGGCGGCGTTTCGCTGCCAATCGCGCTTTACCTTAACATGAGTTTGCAAAAAAACCTGCTGACCCAGCAATTTTTCAATGTCGCGCCTGGCTTCGACCCCGATATGGCGAATCCGCCGACCACCTTCACCCAGCACGATCGGCAAAAAGCTATCTTTTGAAACGATAATTTCCGCTTCTATTTTAAGAATCGGCGTTCGCTCCTCGAATTTTAAAATTCGAACGGCAAGACCGTACGGCACTTCTTTATGTACACTTTCGAAGCACTTTTCACGGATGATTTCGGCGACCATCTCACGTTCGGATTGTGTCGTATACAGGTCACCCTCAAAAAGGGGTGGCGCAACTGGCAGAATCTCACGGATGAAGGGGAGCAATCGTTCACGCGCCTTGGTTGAGTTTTTTGTCGCCGACACGGCGACTGTTGGTGCGCCGAATGCGACGACCTCTTCGCGCAAACGCCCCTCGCGATGTCCATCGTCAAGATCAGTTTTGGTGATCACCGCCATCCACGGCTTTTTTTGTTTGGCCACGGCGCGAACAATCTGAAGTAAATCTTCCAATCTCGGCGCATCGACGTTTAGGACAGCAACCAAAATATCGCCATCTTTCATCACGGCTTCGCATTCACATTCAAGAAAGCGGTTTAGGCCATTCACTGAGCGAATCATTCCGGGAGCGTCAATGAAACAAACCTGCATCGATTCATCGTTATAGATCCCGACAACGCGCCTCCGAGTGGTTTGCGGTTTGGCCGAGACAATCCCAACTTTTTCACCTATGAGTGCATTAGCAAGCGTACTTTTGCCCGCATTCGGTAACCCGATAAGCGATACAAATCCCGACTTCATAAGTTTTGCTCCAATGCAATCAATGCCAATCGCGCCGCCTCTTGCTCGGCCTGTTTTTTGCTGCGACCGCGGCCGCGCGCCAGAATCTCCGACCCCAAACGCAGCAATACGTGAAAAACTTTGTCGTGATCGGGACCCTCTTCTTTTTCGATTTCATATCGCGGAGTTTTTTTCTGGCTCATTTGCAGTTGCTCTTGGAGACGTGTCTTGTAGTCATCGCGATAGTGCGTTGTCAAATCGAGCTGCTCGATTCGCGATGCAAAGATTTGGCGAATTAATTTTTCAGCCGTGGCGTAGTCGCCATCGAGAAAAACCGCCCCCACAAACGCTTCGAATCCGCAGGCAAGAAGCCGCGGCTTCGATGAGCCGCCGGTTAATCGCTCGCCCTTGCCTAACCTAAGATCTTGATCGATCCCAATCTCTTTGGATATTTCAGCCAATGCGGTTTCGTTCACAAGACTCGCCCGCATCTTTGACAACTCTCCCTCGTTTTGATCGGGAAATCGCTCCATCAGATCGACAGTCAAAGCCAGGTCTAATACTGAGTCACCCAACAACTCAAGACGCTCGTTATCGCCGTGAGAATTCCCACGAATTTCGTGGTGATAGCTTTTATGGGTCATCGCTTGCCCGAGTAGCTCGGGTTTGCGAAACGCGTAACCGAATCGCTCCAAGACGAGATCTGCTAATTTTTTGTCCATTGGTGAGCACTTTTATCAGTGCTTAAGCTCCGCGTCAATTCATCAGGAATCGGTCCATAACGCCCGCTTTGGGGTCACCACATGTGATGTTTATAGCGCACAAATATTCGCGCACGACGAATTAACTTTATGGTTGGTAGGTGTGGATTATCACATCAATGACAAGCACTTTCGGCCCCAAATTTACGCATTGTAAATTTTCTGTATTGTTATCTTAATCACAGAGTCTTTAAGCTTACAAAATTTCAAGGGGAGAACGCTTACAATGCAAACGAGAAGCCCGCTTCAGTCCGTTATGGTTGTACTTTGGGCCATTTTAACGATGCTATTATGGAACCCGATCGTACACGCCGACCAAATGCACAAATCGTGCTCAACCATTCTCGGCGGGCTCACCTCAGAGAATCTGCGAAAGCACGTTAACAAAATTATCCGCCCCGAAGGACCAACCGAAGCTCAATATTTTTCAGGTCCGCAATCGGATCTTAATCACGAAAAGCTTGGCCCCATCGCGCAAGAAGTTTTTTCGAATATGCAGCTTTATCTCGTCGGGCATGACAATGTAAAAACCGCACTCGCGCGTGCCGTGCAAAAGGCAGCCATGGAAACTAAAAGTCCAGGTCGCCCCGCCGGTGTTTTTCTTTTAGCCGGTATTACCGGTACGGGAAAATCAGAAACTATTTTAGCCTTAGCAAAAGCTCTGGGCCTACCCGAAGATGCGGTCACAACAATCGATTGTGGTGAAATGCAGCAGGAACACCAAATCGCCCGTTTCACGGGCGCGCCCCTCGGCTATCGCGACCACGACGAAGAACCGCTGATTTCACAAAGACTTCTTGATGAGAGAACAAGCCCAAAATACAAAGTGAATCTCTTGCTTATTGACGAGATCGAAAAGGCCCATGGTAATTTTAAACGCCTACTGCTTGGGGTTTTAGAAAAGGCAAAACTGACGCTATCTTCGCAAAGCAGCCCAGAGGTTG
>DAIDJH010000169.1 GCA_027451425.1 Bdellovibrionales bacterium
ATACCGTGGGTCACGGCCAATTTCGCTACTGTAATGCCAGCATCGCTCACACTTTTCGCCGGTGGCGGGGCGCGCATCGACTTCAATCGAGGCGCCCGCTGTTGCTCCGCCCGGCGACGAATTTTCGATTTTTACCGATGAAACAATCAAATATTCGCGTAGCCACGGTTCAAATTTGGCGAGTTGAGTTAAAGCTTCGCCGCTTGCGTGAAGCGTGACTTCTGCGTCAAGACTTGAGCCGATGACTTTGTTTTGGCGGAGCTCCTCAAGTTTTTTGGCAACCAAAAGCCGGACTTCACCCATGCGCGTGAAAAGATCGAGAATCGAACTATCGTTCCATTCCGAAACGGGTTTGGGGAAGTCCATCAAAAATACACTTTCGCTCGTGCTGCCACCAGGCATATACGCATGAACCTCTTCGCTTAAAAACGACAAGATGGGAGCGAGCAGTCTCGACAAAACGCTGAGTAATTCAAAAAACACGGTTTGTGAGGACCGGCGTGGAATTCCCGTTACTTTACCCGTGTACAGGCGGTCTTTCAAAATATCGAGGTAGACGGCGCTTAGGTCCGTTGTAAAAAACTGATTGAGCGCGTGATAGACTCGGTAAAAATCATACTTCTCGTACGCGGCAGTCGCGGCTTCGATCACTTGATTCAGACGCGCGAGCACCCAACGATCGATGGGCGGCATGTCTTTCGCGGCAACGCGATCTTTTTTCGGGTCAAAGTCGCTTAAATTACCAATTAAAAAGCGCATTGTATTTCGAATTCGCCGATAGGTTTCGCTGATGCGCAAAAACATTTCATCTGAAATCGTGACGTCTTCGCCGTAATCTTCGTGAGCCACCCAGAGGCGCAATATTTCGGCGCCATATTTCTTTATCACGTCGGCGGGGTCCACGACATTGCCCTTACTTTTACTCATTTTGTGACCCTGGGCATCGTTGACAAAGCCGTGCGTAATGAGGGCGCGAAATGGCGGACGTTCATACGCGGCCATCGATGAAATTAAACTTGTTTGAAACCAACCGCGATGCTGATCGGAGCCTTCTAAATAAATGTCGGCAATCTCGTTGTTCATACGAGCACGCTGCACACTCGTGTGACAGCAGCCGGAGTCAAACCACACATCCAGGATGTCTTCGCCGCGTTTGAACGTTTTGCCGCCACAGTTCTCGCATGAAAATCCGCGAGTGAACGTTTCGGTTGGAGTGTCAAAGTAAGCTTCAATTCCTTGTTTGGATTTTTCCATCTCATCGGCGACGCGCTCCATGATTTCAGGTTTCATGAGCGAAGCATCGCATTTCTCGCAATAAAAAACGGGGATCGGTACGCCCCACGTACGCTGTCGGCTCAGGCACCAGTCGGGAGTGTTCGATACCATTGCAGTCAGCCGCGCTTGACCCCAGGCGGGAAAGTACTGGATCTCCTTTTCAACGACATTGAGTGTTTTTTGCCGCAATGAAAACGCATCGTCCATGCGAATGAACCATTGGGGAGTGGCGCGAAAAATGAGCGGCGTCTTCGTGCGTGGATTATGCGGGTAAGAATGCACAATTTCTTTACTGGCGAGAAGATGGCCAGTCGCCCGCAAGTCATCGACGATTTTCGAATTCGCTGCCCAAATGCTTTGCCCCGCATATTTGGGTATGTCATTCGTGAACTTACCGGCTGGGTCCACTGGCGAATAAACCGGCAAGTCGTATTTAAGGCCGACATGATAGTCTTCAAGACCGTGACCGGGGGCCGTGTGCACGGCTCCCGTGCCCGCATCAAGACTTACGTGATCGCCGAGAATGACAAGCGAATCGCGGTCTAAAAATGGATGGCGGGCCGTGATTTTCTCAAGTTCTTGCCCTTGCCAAACCGCCAGCGGTTCGCCAAGGGTGATGCCACATTCTTTTGCAAGGCTATCTTTAAGATCCGTCGCGAAAATGAGAATTTCGTGACCTGTATCGTACGCGCCGTATTTAAATTCGGCGTTGAGCGCGATTGCAAAATTCGCCGGGAGTGTCCAGGGCGTCGTTGTCCAAATCACAATCGACACTGGTTTTTTCTTGGCGGCAAGTTTTTGCAGCGGTCCTGCCAGTTGTTCAACATTAAATTTGACATAAATAGAAAGACTTTTGTGGTCGTGATATTCCACTTCAGCGGCGGCCAGGGCCGTTTGTAAAGCCGGACACCAGTAAACCGGTTTATTGCCGCGAAAGACGACGCCGTTTTTATAAATCCGCGCGAGCACGCGAATTTCGTTGGCTTCATAATTCGGCGACATGGTGAGATAGGGATTATCCCACTCCGCGAGAATACCAAGACGAATGAATTGTTCGCGCTGTTTGTTGATCCATTTGGTGGCTTCTTCGCGGCAGAGTTTCCGAATTTCTTTCTTGCTGAGCGTGTTTTTTTTGTCGCCGAGTTGCGATGTCACTTTGAGTTCAATGGGCAGACCATGACAATCCCACCCTGGGATGAAATCGGCTTTGTACCCCTGCATATTGCGAAATTTAATGACGATGTCTTTTAAAACTTTGTTCAGCGCGGTACCGGCGTGAACATAACCGTTCGCGTAGGGTGGGCCGTCGGGCATGACAAAGGGCCGGCCCTTCGCGTTTTTCGCCATAATTTTTTCGTACAGCTTTGACGTTTTCCATTTTTCAATAACGGTTGGTTCTGTCTGCGGCAAATTCCCTTTCATCGGGAAGGTCGTTTTCGGCAGAATTACGGTGGTTTTGTAATCAGGTTTTTCCATTTTGCCTCATCAATTTTGCGTTGTCTGGTTTGCCTCGCTGGAAATTTTTAAGCCTCGCGCGGGAACAATTCGCGTATTCGCTCATAGCCGAGCGCGATGAGCATGCGTAAAGCTTCGCGTTCAGTGCCCAAATTGCACAAGCTTTGCGTTTTTCGTAACATTTCAAGAGTTCGCGGGTCGAGGCTTTGTGGCGGCATTGTCGGTTGAACAGGCGCGGCCGACTGAGTGGGTGCGGCCGGCTGAACCGGTGTTGCCGAAATATTGTTTGGGGCCGAAGGGGCTTGCTCGAACTGTTTGAAGCCTTCGGCCAGGGCGCGTAAGTCCTGTTTAAACGTTTCGGAGCTCACTTCCGGTACTGTTGGCATTGTTGGCGGGATAACGGTTCCGCCACGCCGCTTGGACTGCATGAAAAGCGCCACCATATTATCGGAATTGGTCGCGAGTTCGCGAATCGACTGCGGTTGTGAGCGCAGCCATTCATACGCGGCAGCTAAAATGTCCCGCGTGTACGCTTGCGGCGGGGGAAGTGACGTTGCCATTGGGAAAATAAACTAGGACTTGCCCGGCAAATAGGCAAGACCTTATTCGCCTTCAGCCGACTGGGCGTAATCTTTTGCAACAATTCCGTACTTTTCAATTTTCCGCAGAAGCGTTTTTTTCGGAATATTAGCGTGTAATGCCGTTTGGTTAATTCGCCCCTTGAACATTTTCAGCGCTTTGATTATGAATTCTCGCTCAAATGCTTCCTTATGCTTGTTAAAATCTAAACTTTCGCCTGAAATGGTCACAATTTCTTCTGCGGGCACTTCATCGGCGTCCTCGCCGTCGCTCTGTTCAACAGTTAACTTTTGATCGTTGACTTTTAAATTGGGGGCATTGAGCTCCACGCCTGTCGCGAGCAAAAATGACTCGGGGAGTGACTGCACGGTCAAGTGTGTGCCTTCTTCCAAAATAAAGGCGTGCTCGATAACGTTTTCAAGTTCGCGGATGTTGCCTGGCCAGTCGTATTTTTTCAACAGCGCCAGCGCTTCAGGGGTGGGGGCAACGATTTTTTTGCCCTGCTTTTTATTGAACTTTTGAATGAAATTATTGACGAGCTGTTCGAGGTCATCGCGACGCTCCGATAATGACGGCAAAAATATCGGCATGACGTTTAACCGATAATACAAATCCTCGCGAAATTTGCCCTCTTTATTCATTTGTTCGAGTGGCCGGTTTGTCGCGGCAATAATTCGCACATTCGATTCAATTTCGCGGTTTGCCCCTACTGGAGTAAATACTTTTTCTTGTAGCACCCGCAAAAGTTTCACTTGCATCATAAGCGGCAGATCGCCCACCTCGTCTAGAAACAGCGTGCCGCCTTCGGCGTATTGAAATTTGCCGATCTTTCTTTGGTCGGCACCGGTGAACGCGCCTTTTTCATGACCAAACAGTTCGGATTCGAAGAGGTTCTCTGGAATGGCGGAGCAGTTTATGGCCACGAATTTGCCGTCCTTTTGCGCCGAGTTCACGTGAATCGCCCGTGCCACGAGTTCTTTGCCTGTGCCCGACGCGCCACGAATCAGTACCGGTGTATCCACCTTTGATAGGCGGTGAATGACGTTAAAAACCTTTCGCATTTGCGTGTTGGAGCCGATGATTTTTCGCCCCTGTTCCGTTGACAGTTGTGGGGCTGAAGCGACGACTTCCGACACCAAATTGTATGCGGCGAGCGCTTTGTTCACGAGTTCGACGAGTTCATCGCTTTTGATCGGTTTTGAAATGTAATTGTAAGCGCCCTCTTTCACGGCGGTGACGGCATCGGTGATGTGGCGCTGGGGAACGGTGAGGGCGTTGATGATGTCGCCGTAGGGCCCGCGGTAACAGCCGAGAGCGGGAAGTCCGAAAATGCCCCAGGCGAAGAGTCCGGCGAAAACCGCCGCGGCGGGCAGG
>DAIDJH010000170.1:0-330 GCA_027451425.1 Bdellovibrionales bacterium
CATATCATCTCAACTCTGCTCCTTGCGGCGTCGCGAAATTTTATGACGTTATCCGAAAATGCGCCAGGCGTAAAAAAAATCATCGCGACGGTTTCGGCATTGCACGAGAAATATGGCATTCCCGAAAAAGAGCCTCCTTATATCGTGAAAAAAGACGATACCGTTGAACTTCATCTGTCGAGCACACCGGAGATCAAAAAAAGACTCGAAAGCTTTTTAAACCGTGATTGGGATCAAACTGCCAAAGAAATTAAATCTTCGGCACTCGACTCGATTCTCCGTTTAGTTTATGTCGTCCAGGCGGAATTGGAAACCGCTGCGGGAAGAACA
>DAIDJH010000170.1:340-4649 GCA_027451425.1 Bdellovibrionales bacterium
GCGGTTGCTTTGACCATGTATATGTTCTTGTCTGGAGCGGCGGACGTGAAAACAGTGATGGGACTTCTCGCGGCTTCGGGATGGGCGCGCTTTTGGGTATTCATAGATGAACGAAAGCTTGACAAAGAATGGCTCGATAAAATCTACAAATGGTTCCACGACCGTCAGATGCCATTTTTTATCGACATTTTTAGACGTTACGCAAAATTCGATATGGAGCCGAACACTATTCCAGTGCTCACAGAGTTCGGTCAGTTGCGCGCGGCCACGCGCGTGTTACACGAAAATCCTCCGGCGCTCTATTAACCTAGTTGGCATTCAGCAGACGACTAAAGATTGGCGGGGATACTGAGCGTTAGCCCCCACATACTGCTGGTCATATGGCTCGTCAGTGGACCACTTGAATCTTTTGTGTAGGTCGCGTTCAAGTACTCGATATTGAGAGCAATCAAAGGAACGATTTGAAAACCGACACCAACCTTGTAATCCGTGCCAGAATAGGTGTCATCATAACCCGTACTGGTTTGCCTTAGGCTCGAGGCTATTCCATAACCGCCATAAACACGAAACGATTGACCGCCATAACCAACGAAGGCTCCTACTGACGACGGGGTTTCGTCATCACTCGGCGAGTTCTTATCCACCCAACTGCCCGACATCGCGTCGGCCCCCAGCATGAAACCTTCAGACTCGACACCCACGCGCGCGCCGTATGTCGCTCCACTTTGGTCGACGGAGCAGTTACAACTGCCCTTTGTCCACTTGCCCGAGTAATATCCGACGTAGGGTTCAAGTAAAAGCCCCGCGAACGCTGGCGAACTCGCCAGTAAAAACAACGTTCCCATTAAAAATTTTGTCATTTCCTGCCCCCCGCAGAAAGAAGCACGCGCGGGTTGGTGCCAGATCCCATAACAACTGTTTTCGCATTTGGCGACGTTGCCAATTGACTGAGTTGTTGAATACGCTCGAACTCAAGAATCGCAGGACTCAAACTGCTGGCAATTTTATGGTTATAGTCTGCAACGCCTTGGGCCTCAATACGCTTCTGATCAGCTTGTGACTGCGCGACTTGCAAAATGTATTTCATACGCAAAACGTCTTGCTGAGCCTCAAGCTTTTGGTCGATTGCGCTGCGAATGGCGTCCGGCAACTCAACATTGCGAATAAGCACAGCCTCAAGAACAATATGCTTGCCTGCCATCTTCGTCTTCAAGCCCTCGCGAATCTCACGCTCAATGACATCGCGTTTCGTTGAATAAATCTCTTCGGGAGTGTATTGCCCAATCACCCGACGCGCTTCAGATCGTAAAATCGGCGCGATCACGACGTCATAATAATCAGGACCGATATCACGCTGAAGCGCGACGATTTCTTTCGGATTGACGTGATAACGGATCGAAGCATCGAGCTTGATGTTGAGTCCGTTGGACGCGATCACATCGAGCACTTCATCATGATTTTGGGTGCGCAAATTATAAACGTACATTGTATTCCACGGGAGCACGTCGTATGCGCCTTCACCATACGTGTGATTTTGCGTACCGTTCATCGAAGTCCACAATATACCGATATGACCAGGGCCTACGGTCGTACATGCGCTAAGGCTGATCGCTGACGCCAGAAGCGCAATTTTCGCAACGCGATTTTTAAAGACAAGGCTCACGGGGTCACCTCCAATTCCGAATTTTTCGTCTCTAATATTTTTACCTGCGTATTAGGGGAATCGACAAGTTTTCTCCAGGTTTTAATTTCGTCATCTTTGAGAATCTTTTTGGTTAGTGTCGGCGCAATTAAATTATTTGCGGCAACGATGCCCTTGGCTTCAATACGGCGTTGCTCGGCGCGCCGCTTGGCAATTTTGACTTCCGTCTGTGCTCGCAGCGCATATTGTTTCATAACGGAAGTATCGATAACCGCCTTTTCATAAAGTGGTTGCTCATCCTCTAGGTTTCTCAAAAGAACCGACTCAAGCACGATATGATACGGGCGCAATTTTACAGCCGTCAATTTTGTGATTTTTTTGTTCGCTTCACGAATATGCCGCGAATCGAGCTGACTCCAACGATACGAGGCAAGGACTCTTCGAACAACTGACTGAACAATGGGGACAATCACGACGCTTTCATAATTTGGCCCCACCTCACGAGCGAGCGGCACAATTTCCGATTTCACAATGTGATAAGTGACAAGCGAATCGCTCGTTTCGACTGAGACACCATCCGCCGTTAACGTGAAAAAATGCGCGGTAAAGCCCCGTTGTCTAAGGTCATAACTTCGCACACTCGTAAATGGCACGACGAAACTAGCTCCCTCTGGGAGAGTCGTGAAGTGGCCGTTCGGACTCACCGCGACGCCACGGTAGCCGGAATCAACGACGGCACAACCCGTGAGCCCTGCCGTTGAGAAAACGACACTCGCACCGCACATAAGCGCCGCAAACATCGTCTGCACAATATTTGTCACAAACTTTTTTCTTTCGAAATCCACGCGGTGCCAGTATGCCAATAATTTGGGTCGCGAACAATATCGGCCACGGCGTTTACCCACATTGGAGAATCATTGAGGCACGGCACCAACTTTAAATCTTCGCCACCATGAAGACGAAACTCTTCACGGCCGCGCATAGCAACTTCTTCAAGAGTTTCAAGACAATCCGCGACAAATGATGGGCATGCCACAAGCAATCGCCGAACCCCCTGTGACGGTAAAGTTCGAAAAAAATCATCTGAAAACGGCTGAATCCATCGATTGTTCAACCGCGATTGAAAACCCGTCAACGTCTTATCTTTTGACCATTGTGCGCGCGCTGACAATTGCTCGATGATGGCGGATGAAGTAGCAAAGCACTCATCACGATACGTTCCGACTTGGCGAATTGGCAAACCGTGATAGCTGAGAAGTAAAGAATCCGGACGAAATGTTTCAATTTCGCGCGCTATATTTTCGGCTACGGATTTAATAAAACCAGGATGCGCGCTAAAGCTTCGACACTCCAAAATTTCGCCTTTAAACTGTGACTCACGACAGATTTTACGAACCTCAACCAGTACACTGCCAGATGACGATTCGGCGAACTGCGGATACATGGGCAACACGTAAAGACGGTCGCAAGATGCGCTCTGCTGGACGGCCGCTCGCAAACTCGGTTCACCGTACCGCATGGCTAAACGCAATTTTACGTCTGGCAACTCAGCCGTTAACTTATTCACCATATTTTGGGAGTGATACAAAAGCGGCGAACCAGTTTGGGCATCCCATATTTTCGCATAGGCTTCGGCTGATTTCGGCGAGCGAAAAGGCGCAATGATCCCATTTACCAATATCCAGCGAAAAACGGCCGGCATGACAATCACCAAGGGATCTATCAGAAATTCTCGCAAATACGCTCGCACATCAGCGACGGAAGGCGACCTTGGACTGCCCAAGTTAACCAAAATAACAACATTTTTCATTTGCATATCTCGGCGTAAATTTGGCGCGAGAGTTCAAAATTATGCATGAGAATTCTCCCTAAACCAATTTGCCCCAAATAATTTCCGGTTAAATATACGGCTGACCCTTGGTTATCGCGCGCCAAAAGCTTCGGCAGATCATTGAGGAACGCGCGAAGATTTAGATTATAGTGTGGCAACGCTTTTGGCCACCGAGTGATTTTAAAATTTTCCGGTAACGGGCTCACCTCAGCTTTTGTAAGCCGTGCTCGATCACCGCCAATTTTCTTCAGCGTCGCCTCATCCGACTCATCGGCGGTGCTGCCGGCGAACACGGACCGTTGACACCGGTGGAGATCGACGTGCCGCGGGACCGGGACGGCACGTTCAGCCCCGTGGTCGTCGGCAAGCGGCAGGTGCGGCTGGGCGGGATCGACCAGATCGTGCTGTCGCTGACCGCCCGCGGCCTGACCACCGGCGAAATCAGCGCGCACTTCGCCGAGGCCTACGGCTCCTCGCTCAGCAAGGACACGATCTCGGCGATCACCGAGAAGGTGCTGGAGGAGATGACCGAGTGGCGGAACCGGCCGCTGGACCGGGTCTACCCGGTGCTGATCATCGACGCGATCGTGGTCAAGGTCCGCGACGGGCAGGTCGCGAACAGGCCGTTCTATGCGGCCATCGGGGTCACGTTGGCCGGCGAGCGCGACATCCTCGGGCTCTGGGCCGGCACTGGTGGTGAGGGCGCGAAGTTCTGGATGAGCGTGCTCACCGACCTGCGCAACCGCGGAATCAAGGACACGTTCTTCGTCGTCTGCGACGGCCTCAAAGGACTGCCCGAGGTCGTGTCGAACGTGTGGCCTGCCGCGATCGTGCAG
>DAIDJH010000171.1 GCA_027451425.1 Bdellovibrionales bacterium
AATTGCCGATTTGGACCAGCGATTGATTAACCTTCAAAAATTTTTAAAATCGACCGGCTTCGGCGGTAAAGCCTACGCCTAGCGGCCTACGCAACGCGCGCCGCCTGTAGTGACGATGCGGGTGCTGCTGTTCACGCTGCCGTACTTGCCATCGAAGTCCCACGCGGTATTACGAGCGACTGAGACGACTGACGCGGCCCACTCCCAAGTTCCACTGCTACCCATATCTGGCATGACAAAACGAAAGCCATCGATTTCAGCCTGTTCGTAATCGTGAATCGTGGGGAGCCGCCAGGCCACAGCTGGCGTTGACGATAACCCGAGCCCGGTTTTGCCCGCGTTATTGATGGCTGCGTTTGTGTTAGTAAAGTAGTTACCGCCGTCTTCAAAACACGCACTGATTGCCTTGGTTGCGGGACCCGTGCCGGTATTCTGATAAGACGAATTGTTACAATAGCCACTCGGGTCAGTCTCTGCCGTTGGGTTATTTGTAATGTCGTTATTGCCGCTTGCCATACACCAATTAATCCCTGTTGAAACAAGCGACGACCATAATAAGCCCGTACGTTCATCCTGCCATACTTCTTGACCCATGCTGCTCGTGACAGGGCCCGTCCTTGTCACAAGCTTCCACACGCCTTGTCCGGCATTGCCGTCTACCGAGCCATCCCATGTCGCATTTGCACCGAATACCGTCGCGCAATTGGCTATTCGGGCGGCAATCGTTGATTGAGTTGTTCCACAAGTGGTGGAGCCCCAGGTTGAGCGATTCACATAGGTCACGCTGCCCCCAGTATAGCCGTCATCGTCCGTGTTGATATCAGGGACAGCCCTGTAGCCAGAAGTGCTATTCGTGTACGCTGTGCCTGCGTCAGTGACGTCCTCAGTATACAACGTCATCGGTGCTTGAGATAAACTGCGCGATTCTGTGGAATACATATTTGTATTAAAGCTGCCCGTGTAGCTGCCTGTGACTCCAAAGATACTCACACCGTTTACAATGTTCGAAGCGACCAGATTTGAGTCTGTGAGAAGGCACGAATTACCGCTGTAATTACCATCGGGAATTGCGGCTGTAACTGTGGTCGACGCGCTTAAATTTGTCCAACTTGTGACGTTACTGCCAGTTGCACCGTTTGACCCCGACGAAGCTGTCACCGCATTGATTTTACTTTGGCAGGCCGTTAGGCTCGTTAGCGCAAGCGCGACGCCCACGATTACAAGAAATAAATTATTAGATCTGCGCCAGAACATTACGACTCCTCCAACGGCCCCATACCTATACTATCGGCTCGTCGCCCGCTTAACTTTATCCATGCACGCGACAGTTTAGCCGCAATATAGAAATGTCGAATGTCCGCTTGTTTGCAAAATAGAAATGTCCCATTTTGAGTCTCATTAAAAAATACCCTGCTGCCCCGGAGTAAAGAAAGGGCTTCGCATGCACGTCGATATGGTGGCGCGCTTTGCCGTACCTCGGCCATTACGGCGGGTAACAGTTGGCGGAGAACCGCCGCGGAGTTTCATTCGCAAAAATCAAAGCAGCTAAGAGATTTGAGAACGGGTTTCAGTCGAAGACTATCGATAATCCATTATCCGTATTTTTCTTTTCTACAAAAAATTAAAATTGAAAATTCATGAACATTGTTGCGCGCTTCACACACACGTCGTCTCGGCACCCTCGGCTTCGCCGTCCGTGACCACCCCTACCCAACAAAGTTGATTGAGGGTGGTCACGGACCGGGAGCCTCGACAATTCGTGCGCGTGCGAGAGTGGTGGGTGGATTGAGTTCTTATTTCTTAGGGAAAAAATGACCGTATGTTATGGCAAGTAAAATGATCCATAAAGCGGCGGTTACTAACAGAGCGTAATGCTTTTTAAATAGGCTGCTTTTCCGCCTTTATCTTTGTAGTAACCCACTCGATAGGCAATCATGTTCGCGTCGCTGAGTAGAAACATTCCCAATGCGATAAAAAAGCCGATATCGAAAATGATTTTCAAAGGGCCTCCCGCTATGGACTAAATCCAAAACCCGGCTTCGTTACGGTCTGCTGCCCGCCCCAGCCAGCCCCCAAAGAGGGACCAAAAATATCTACTTGATAGCCCGAGCCTCCAGAGTTGGATTGAGAGTATGAAGCGCCAGCACCTTCCAATCCAGTGCCAGCACCAACACTTGATGACGTTCCACAGCCCATGAATTGATTCTCGTTGCCGGTGAAAATTCCGCCACTCACTCCGCCGCCGCCAAAAAGGCCATAGCCAGAATTGCCGTGCCCAGTAGTATTAAACGTGAAGAATCCCGAGCTAGTATCGAAACCAACGCCAGTCAGATAACTTGTAGATCCTCCATTTGTAGTAGCGGGGCTGTTCAAGAAGTTCCGCCCGCCACCGATGCCGATGTAGATCACAAATAATCCACTCGGATCGCTCATATTCACGGGATCTTTGAGCGCGTATTGAAACAAGTTGGTTGACCCACCTTTGAACAGTATTGGATCCTTACTCACTAATTTCAACCCAGACGCGGATCGTAGTTTACAAGCGGGTTTTTCCCGATAAGTTTCGGCAGCTAAAGTGAGATCGTCGAGTCGAAGTGCGCCCATATTGACTGAGATACCCCTGATGCGTGTTTTCGCTTAAATTCTCGCCTGGGTGGTGGCTGATGTCATCAGATTTTGTTTACATTGCTCTCTTTTTGGGTTCGACGGAGAGTTTCATGCCAAGAGCATCTAAAATTGCATAAAGCGATGTGAGTGTCGGATTCCCATCTTTAGTAAAGAGTCGGTAAAGCGTTTCGCGATTAAGTTTCGTATGATCGGCGATCTCGCGGACGCCCTTTGCTTTCGCAACGTGGCTTAAGGCGTTCATAAAAACTTCAGGCTCGTCTTTTTCATCGAGCGCCGCCTTAAGGTATTCATGCGCGTACTCGGGGTCTTTGAGGCGCTCACTGAGATCGTCGTCGTATTTTCTAAAAGGCTTTTTATTTTTCATGATAACGCTCCTTAAAATCGCGCCAAAATTCCTTTGCTTTTGCGATGTCCTTTGTCTGGCTCTTTTTATCACCGCCACATAACAAGATAACGAGACGAGAGCCCATTTGCCCAAAGTACACTCGATATCCGGGGCCAAAATCTATCTTTAGTTCACGCACGCCTTCACCGACTGGCTCGACATAGCCAAAGTTACCCAACCGGATGCGTTCGATGCGTATGTCAATCTTGGCGGCCGCAGCCTTGTCGCGAAGCTTTAAAAGCCACTCGGTAAATGGCGCCAGTCCATTGGCATCTTCGTAGACGAGTATTTCTCTTGGTGTGGCGTCCATATCAACTTTCTAAGTGTAGCCTATAGGCTACTTATTCGTCAAGGTGGATTTGCGCGGTTTCTTTAAATTCGCCCCTGGGTGAAGTTTCGTGTGAGCTTCTTTGAGTTTACGTATTGAGACGTTGCCGTAAACTTGCGTTGACTGGATCTGCTCGTGGCCGAGCATCTGCTGTAAAAATTTAATCTCAGCACCATTCTCGAGAAGTGCCGTCGCCATTGCATGGCGGAACAAGTTCCTAGTCTGATAAAGAAGCCGATATCAAAAATGATTTTTGTAATGGCGCCCATGGCGATCTATCTCTCGTTGTCATCACTGCTGCCAACCTTTAGTTTGCAGTGTGAACATCGCCGCCCAAACGGGTTGCCAAAATAATCTTTATAGTGAAATGGTTTGTGGCAACGCGGACATGGTGTTCGCATAAACCGGAAGCTAAATGGCAAGTAACACAGTAGTCCCCAGGCAAAAAACACCACTATCATCAACAACCCCGTCGTTTTATTTCCAGCCCAATTGGCAAAGTACACGACGGGAAAAAAAGTCAGAAAAGCTATAAGGAAGGCGAGCCTACGTTTCTTGTATTCTCGCCAGTCGTATTTCATTGGTTCGGGCATGCGTTAGCTCCACCGAACGTTAACGGTTGCCCGACTCTTGTGTAACCCAATGAGCCAAAGATAGATCCGATTCCACCCGGACCGATACTACCGGTGAACGAGGCGTAACCATTTGTTCCCTGTTCGACAGACAAACCGCCGTATGGCGTGTTAAATCCGCCACCATAGAACGTGCCGTTAACATCGTTCACACTAGTTGCGCCGGGGGTAAATGTAATATTCAGCGCGCCGCCGCCATATAAGCCGAGACCAGCCTGCCCCTGTCCGCTTTGATATCCTGCAAATTGGAAAGTTCCATTCGAATAGGAAATCGCGATGCCCGATTCAGCGCTCGAACCAAATGTCGGGAAGAATCCAGTAATTGCACCGCCAATTTGCAAGACCCCAACATTACGCCTGGTCCAGTTCAACGTCGAGAATCTTTTTTTATTTCTCGATATGTACCAAGGGCAAGACCTCACTAAAATCACCGAAGCTGAATGGAAAAAACTTTCGAGCTCCACCACGCCCAACAAACCGTTATCCAAAGTTTGGCAACTTTCGCGCATAATAGAAGATATCCAACCCGATATTTTAATGTTGAACGAAGTGGGTGGCAGCGAGTCACTTGAAAATTTCAACAAGCATTTTTTAAAGTCGCGATACACCGTGCACCTAAAAGAAGGCAACTCTCACCGGGGGATCGACGTGGGCTATCTTGTTCGCGCGGAC